>NZ_JBQFOY010000015.1:0-108066 GCF_056533985.1 Ruegeria sp. E8 | reverse complement strand
AAGCTGCAAGTCGAAATTCTGGGCGAGTTCTACGACGCAGAAGTCCTCGGCGCGCCTGCCTACGACGCCAACGGCGCAAACATGAGGGCGTAGCAAACTATAGCCGAGCATGAGTTGTCGCAAGAACAGCTCATGCTCGGAAGAAGCACAATTGCTTTTGAATTTTCAGCAGACTGTTTGAGACAGCCATTCTCCGCATGCAGGTTTTTGGACACCTAAGAGCAGGAGCTTTTCCCCTGGGTATGGTGGAACGTCAATTGAGTCGCCCACAATATCCTTGTGGGCCACTCTTTTCCTTCTCAATGGCTCGTGTCATCTGCCAGCGGACACCAATAGCACAGTCTTCGACGATACCGGCTTTCAGTTGGTGAATTTAACTGAGCGTGGCTTCGATCCTAAGAGACATGATCGCAAGCTGAAAAAAGCTTAAGGGAGGGCACAGGTTGGTTGCTGACATTTTAGCAATCTTTGCGACAACCCAGGGCTTACCCAAGATCAAGTCGATTGGGGCTCCCGAACCTATTCAGCACATTGCGAGTGATCTGCTCGACCTGCCGGTCGCCGCGCGTTAGGCCCATCACCCACTCGCAGGTTCCGGCG
Organism: Ruegeria sp. E8; assembly: GCF_056533985.1. Lineage (NCBI taxonomy): Bacteria > Pseudomonadati > Pseudomonadota > Alphaproteobacteria > Rhodobacterales > Roseobacteraceae > Ruegeria > Ruegeria sp. E8. Next base: position 107,466 of record NZ_JBQFOY010000015.1, on the reverse strand, counting down.
GTAAACACTTCACCCCGTCCGCGTTGCCAGTAAACGATTGCACCGTTGCCGCGGCTGCTGCGGTCCAGTGATTCATCCGAGAGTTCGCCAAACATGCGTTCAGCCTTGAAGGCAGCGTCGGCGTCGCCGATATACAGCGTCTCTCCCCAGATATCATGTGCGGGCTCGATATTGGTGGCCAGACCAAGCGCCAGTATCTGAATGTCGGGGTCCGCTCCATCCGCGCCTGTGGGAAAGGGCAGGCCGTCGTCCATCCGGTAATCCAGCCCGTCTACCTCATACCCGAAAATCCGCGCCTCTGATCCCAATTGATCCCCGTACCCCAGCTGAGCGCCCTCAAGCGCCCAATGATCCGGGCGATACACCGTGAACCCGCGGCTGCCCTGTCCGACGCACCGACCCAGGCTGGCGTAGATCCCTTTCAACCCATTGACACCGAAGGTCTGAACGCCGGGCCAATTGGCCGGTGCTGCCTCCCACGCGGTTGTCACCAGATGCTCTTGCTCAGTGCCGACAAGCGGATCGCTCTCAGCCGTGTATTTGTAACAGATTTGGATGTGACCCTCGTCTTCGATCCGGGTCTGCCACAGGAAATTTCCGGCAAACCGAGCGATGCACCCGCCGTTATCCGTAAAGCGATCGACGGCGTGGCGCATGTTTGCAGACCAGTATTCGTCGTGGCCTACAAAAACGGCACATTTGTACTTTTCCAAAAGTTCCGGATCGGCTTCCAGATCATGCTGAGTAACAAACTCGAATTCGTAGCCCTGAGCCTCTGCCCATTGGGCGAAATGACGTTCATAACTGGCCCATCCGGCCGAGGCATATTTCTTGGAGTACCCATAGGCGTAAGCCCATTCCATGTAAGGGTAGCGCACCATTTCTCCGGGCACATGCGGGGCATCTGGAACCGCCCGCGGGGCCCCTGCCGGTAGCTTGCAAAACCCCCGCGTCCAAGGCCGTTGCGTTGACACAACAGGCGAAAACGCATCTCGGTCCGGCCCTGTAATCCCCTCGTAATGGTTGGACCCGCCCCAGCAATTGTAAGCCAGCCACGTTCCTGTAGCACAGACCAGCACATAGGGCGCGGCTGGTTTTTCTGCGGCGCGTTTCACCAGAAACAGATGGTGTTCTTCGACTTGTTCGCCGCCTTCTTCTGCTCTGAGCGTCACAAGGTAACCGCCCTCGCGCCAATCTTCCGGAATACGGAGTTCATACGAAACATCCCAACCGCAACCCCTGACCGAGCAGTCCTGCGGCGTCTCCTGATGCTCACCCTTCAAGCCGCTTTCCCGGAACACCGGTTCATAGGTCGCACCGTCACGACCGATTTCCAACTCCCATTCCCGCGCTGTTGTCGAGACCTTCAGCGCCAGTTGCTCATCCGGGGAATAGGTCATGCGATCCGTATAACCCCAGATTTCCAACACCTTGGCGTCGCGGGACGGCCCGATGTAATAATTGTCCAGAATATGACGGGCCTTGGCCCGGGTTCTTGGCGTGACAGCAGGGCCTGAGGTTTCCGAATGCGTCATGGCGGGTGTTTACTCCGGCAGGTACTTTTCCGACCAGCTTACAGCGGCTGATCCTGCAGCGATCATCGCGTCGATTTCATCGTTAGTAAAACCTAAATCCTTTAGAACACTGCGTGAGTTTGCACCGTATATTGGCGTCAGTTCTCGAATGACAATCTTGGCTCGTTCGGGTTGCAATACGGACGGGATGACAGCGCAGGAGGTGTCAGGATCAGGCAACAAGCTGGACAGGTTGTCGGCACACTCCGTTGCAGGTGCATTCTTGTAGCCGGGTAGGTGCGCCAAAGTGGCAGTGCAACGTTCTGATACTGCTCCGAAAGGCGAGCAGGAAACTCTGATACGACGTTTCGCCGGTAACACCGTCATTTTATCACCTCAATCAAACAATTCGTCACATTGGTACCTATAAACTGTCGTGCGTGCCCGCCAGGCTTGGAACAGGATGGGCAAACGCGGAGAGTTTAATGTCTTGGAATGTATGCGTGGTTGGCGCTGGCAAAATTGGGCAAATGATTGCGACCTTGCTGAAGGGATCGCCGAACTACTCGGTGACAGTGGCGGATCATGATCTGAAAGCCTTGGGCGATATCGCAAAGATGGGCATTGGCACCAAGCAGATCGACGCCAAGGATGCGGATGGTCTGGCCAATGAATTGGCAGGATTTGATGCGGTCATTTCAGCAGCGCCGTTCTTTCTGACCCCCGCGATTGCCAAAGCCGCGAAAACAGCGGGCGCGCATTATTTCGACCTGACCGAAGACGTTGCCGCCACAAATGCGGTGCGCGAGCTGGCAGAGGACAGCGAAACTGCCTTTATGCCCCAATGCGGTCTGGCACCGGGTTTCGTCGGCATCGCCGGGGCTTCGCTGGCGGCGGAGTTTGACGAGATTGACAGCCTGCATATGCGGGTGGGCGCATTGCCCCTCTACCCGACCAACGCCCTGAAATACAACCTGACCTGGTCGACCGACGGGTTGATCAACGAATATTGCAACCCCTGCGATGCAATCGTGAATGGCAAGCTGGTCAAGACCGCGCCATTGGAGGATTACGAGGTTCTGGGTCATGATGGTGTGGAGTACGAGTGCTTCAACACTTCGGGTGGTCTGGGCACGTTGCCGGAAACGTTGGAGGGCAAGGCGCGGGCCGTGTCGTATCGTTCGATCCGCTATCCGGGCCATTGCGATATCCTGAAGCTGCTTCTGAACGATTTGGGGCTGGAACGCCGCCGCGACCTGTTGAAGGAAATCTTCGAAGCCGCCCTGCCCCGCACCGATCAGGACGTGGTGCTGGCTTACTGCACCGCCAAGGGAATGATCGACGGGGTGCTGCGCGAGAAATCCCTGATCAACAAATCCTTCGCCCGCACCATCAACGGGCAGGTCTGGAGCGCGATACAGGTCACCACCGCCGCAGGTGTTCTTGGGGTGGTCGATCTGATGCGCAGTGGCGCCCTGCCTTCGAAAGGGTTTGTCCGTCAGGAACAAGTCAATCTGAACGCATTCCTGAACACTGAATTTGGCCAGCTGTATCGCGCTGGCGACGCAACCGAACAAAACAAGGCGGCCTGAGATATGAAAGACATCGCAATGACAGCGCAAACAACCCTTGCAAATCTGGATCTGACTGAGGCCGAACTGACAGGCGGCACGCTGAAGGTAACATCCCCGATCGACGGCAGCCTGTTGGCCGAACTGCCCGAGACCCCGGTATCTGACATGGATGCCATCTTTTCTCGCGCCAAAACCGCGTTCAAGGAATGGCGTGTCGTCCCTGCCCCGCGCCGGGGTGAGTTAATCCGACTGTTGGGTGAAGAGCTGCGTGCAGCCAAGGATGATCTGGGGGCTTTGGTCAGCTGGGAAGCCGGCAAGATCACATCCGAAGGTCTGGGTGAAGTGCAGGAGATGATCGATATCTGCGACTTTGCTGTGGGCCTGTCACGTCAGCTTTACGGACTGACCATCGCATCCGAGCGTCCCGGCCACCGGATGATGGAGACTTGGCACCCAGCAGGTCCTGTCGGCGTGATCTCGGCCTTCAATTTCCCGGTCGCGGTCTGGTCATGGAATGCCGCCCTGGCAATTGTGTGCGGTGATCCGGTAATCTGGAAACCGTCCGAAAAGGCCCCGCTGACGGCGCTGGCCTGCCAGAAGATTTTTGAACGCGCATTGACCCGGTTTGGCGACGCGCCGGACGGTCTGTTGCAAACGCTGATCGGCGGTGCCGATCTGGGCAAAGCGCTGGTGGCCAGTGAAGATGTTCCGGTAATCTCGGCCACAGGGTCGACCCGTATGGGCCGGGCGGTGGCCCCCATCGTGGCACAACGTTTCGGCAAGTGCATTCTGGAACTGGGCGGTAACAACGCGATGATCGTCGGACCCTCGGCCGATCTGGAAATGGCTGTGCGCGCCATTGTCTTCTCGGCAGTCGGCACCGCCGGTCAGAGATGCACGACGCTGCGCCGTCTGATCGTGCATAACTCGATCCGCGAAGAGCTGGTAAACCGTCTGAAAAAGGCCTACGCGGGTCTGCCGATCGGTAATCCCTTGGACGACGGCACATTGATTGGACCTCTGGTGGACGAAGCATCAGGTGCAGCTATGACCGCTGCACTGAAATCTGCCGAAGCGGAAGGTGGTTCGGTGTTCGGCGGCAATCGCGTCACCGACGGCGTTCCGGCAGGTGTTTACATGGAACCTGCCATCGTCGAGATGCCCGGTCAGACAGCGACAGTAAAAACCGAAACCTTCGCGCCGATCCTCTACGTCATGGGCTATGACGATTTCGACGATGCGCTGGAACTTCAGAATGACGTGCCGCAGGGCCTGTCTTCGTGCGTGTTTACGCTGAACATGCGCGAGGCAGAGCAGTTTCTGACTGCCGCAGGCTCCGACTGCGGTATCGCCAACGTCAATATCGGGCCGTCGGGGGCAGAGATCGGTGGTGCCTTTGGTGGAGAAAAGGAAACCGGCGGCGGGCGCGAAAGCGGCTCGGATGCGTGGAAGGCCTATATGCGCCGCCAAACCAATACCGTGAACTACTCGGCCGAGCTGCCACTGGCGCAAGGTGTCAAATTCGACATCTGAGTGTCATAGGACAAGCATCGACAAGGCAACGTGCCTAACCAGACAATTGACCACCCGGGGCACTCTCGTCCCGGGGTGTTTCACGTTACCCTGACTTACCGGCGCGGCGGCGTCAGCCATTGCGCCGACATACCGAAATTGGAGTTTTTCAACTCCTGCCTGGCAATGGCCTGAAGGTGCACCTCATCCGGGCCATCTGCATAGCGCAATGCCCTTGCCCAGGTGTAGCTGTCGGCCAAGGGCGTGTCCGGTGTCATGCCCATCGCACCAAAGACCTGCATGGCACGGTCGGTCACCGTTGCATGGACGTTGGGCGCCACCACCTTGATCAGTGAGATTTCGCGGAATGCCTCTTTCGCACCGACCTGATCAATCTTCCAGGCGGCTTTCAGGGTCAACAACCGGGCTTGTTCAATCTCCAACCGGGATTTCGCGATCCATTCGCGGATCACACCCTGCTCAGAGAGTTGTTTGCCAAAAGTCTTCCGCTCCTGCGCCCGCTCAATCATCAGGTTCAGTGCCATTTCCGCCGCCCCGACGGAGCGCATGCAATGGTGAATACGTCCCGGCCCGAGCCGTGCCTGTGCAAGAGCAAAACCGCTGCCCTCTTCCCCCAACAGATTGCTGGCAGGAACGCGCACGTCCTTGAACACCAGTTCCGCATGCCCTTCGGGGTCGTGCATGTTCAGGATTGTGGGGTTGCGCACAATTTCGAAACCCGGCGTGTCCTTGGGGACAATGACCATGCTCTGCTGCTTGTGCCGATCAGCTCCGGGGTCCGTTTTGCCCATGACTATGAACACCTTGGTGTTCGGGTGGCAGGCATTGGTGATGAACCACTTGCGGCCATTGATGACATACTCATCACCCTCTCGCCGGATCGACGTGGTGATGTTGGTTGCGTCCGAACTGGCGACATCCGGCTCGGTCATGGCAAAGGCCGACCGGATTTTGCCGTTCAACAACGGCACCAACCACGCCTCACGCTGTTCTGGTGTGGCAAACATGTGCAGCAGTTCCATGTTTCCAGTGTCCGGTGCGTTACAGTTGAACACTTCCGAAGACCAGGTGACCTGCCCCATCAACTCAGCCAACGGCGCGTATTCCAGATTGGTGAGCCGCGTGCCGGGCTCATCGTCACGCAAAGAGGGTAGGAACATGTTCCATAGCCCCTCTGACTTGGCCAGCGTTTTGAGGTCTTCCATGAATGAGACCGGAAAACTACCTGCCTCGATCTCTTCTTTATGGTCGCGGATGCGCGGATAGATATGCGCCTGCATAAAGGTTTTCAGCCGGTCATGCATTTCCGCAGCGCGCGGCGATGGAGCAAAATCCATTTTTCTCCCTTTCAGTGAGTTTCGGCGGCAATCTCGTCCAGCGCCATTTGCGCCAACGGGGCCACCAGATCCTTGAACGCCAGAGCGTTCTCATTCGATGCATTGCCTGCCAGTGCACGGCTGTAGACGCCCTGTGCAATCGCGCCCATGCGAAAGAAGGAAAACGCCAGAAAAAAGGTCCAGTTTTTAATTCCTGACACCCCGCGCAGGGCACAATAGCGCTCGATCATTTCAGCCTCGGAGGGGATATTCAGCGCCTTGCGATCCAGCCCCTGCAACCCCCGGATCATGCCACGCGGCGGCAACCTGAGGCACACGCAGAAATATCCCAAATCAGCCATCGGATGGCCCAAGGTAGATAGCTCCCAATCCAGAACCGCCGCGATTTGCGGGCCCTTCGAGGAGAAGATGAAATTGTCGAGGCGGTAGTCGCCGTGAATAAGACTGAACGAGCCATCTTCCTCTGGCAGGTTGCGCGCCAGCCAGTCCATCAGTCGTTCCATCTGTGGCAGGTTTTGGGTTTCCGCCGCGCGGTACTGCTTGGTCCAGCGGCTGTATTGACGCTCGAAGTAATTCCCCGGTTTGCCAAAATCCAAAAGGCCAACAGCGCTGACATCAACCGAATGCAGCGCGGCCAGAACGCGGATCACTTCGTCAAAGATCGGTGTGCGATTGGCAGCCTCCAACTCAGGCAGCGCCGGGTTCCAGAATATCCGACCTTCTTCGAAGCCCATCACATAGAACATGGAGCCGATGACATTTGTGTCGTCGCACAGCACATACGGTTTGGCGACCGGAACCGTGCTACCATGAAGCGCTTTGAGAACACAGTATTCGCGATCCACCGCATGGGCCGAAGGCAGCAGATCACCCGGCGGCTTTCGACGCAACACGTATTTAGTGCCGCCCGCTGTCAGCAAATATGTGGGATTTGACTGGCCGCCCGCGAACTTTTCATAGGTCAATGGGCCGTTAAGTCCACTGATATGGCGCTCCAGGTACGCTGAAAGGCTTTCGACGTCGAGTTCAAGGCCGGATGGCGTCATGCAGAAGTCTCCCTGATCCGCTGGGATATTCAGAAGCTTATTTTTCTTGATAGCATTTGTGTAACTCACTTGTATGAGTGCCGTCACAAATTTGGTGAATGACGTTACGATCTTATGCGATCAAATCGAGCTGAACCTGTACTTTCTCTTTGATGCCTTCTATCTGCCCTGCATGTCCGAGCGTTCGTCGATCACTCAACCGGCAGCCAGCAATGCCTGAACGGCACGGATCACGATCATGCCTCAGATCGGTCGCTGGTCGGTCTTGAAAACGGAAAGAGCGCGTTGAAGCACCACCCCCGGCAATTCGAAACCCGCACCCTCACTTCTTATCAGTATGCGTAACCGGTCGCCAATCTTGTGAGGGAGGGTTGGCAAGCAATTCCCGTGCAAGAGCTTTCATGGCGACAGATGCGGGGTCTCCGCCTCTTTCCCGATCAGCCGCGTCAAACGCAGCTATGGCCTGCTCGAACCGCCCCGCACGATAGTGCCTCAGACCTTGTTCGTAGGTCTCGATCCATGCAGATGATCCGTCGAAACTATCGGTCATCGCAAGCAGCTCATAAACCACAAGCTCTTTGGTTCGCCCAAAAACCGTAAGCGTATCCAGTTCGCGGACGACAATAGCCTCGCCCGCTTCGCGTCTGGTCTCCGGACCAATCAGTATCAGCGTGCCATAGTCCTTGTTCGCCCCTTCCAGACGGCTGGCAACATTCACGACATCCCCGATTGCCGTGTAGTTCAAGCGCTGCTCTGACCCGATATTACCGACCAGAGCTTCGCCACTGTTCAATCCAATCCTGACACGAAGGGGATTGCCTGCCTCGTCCACAATTCCGGCCCCTTCCACGGTGGCGGCAAGGTCCAGTGCCGCTCGACACGCGTTTTCGGCATGGCGGTCATCCTTACGCGGTGCGCCCCAGATCGCCATAACCGCGTCACCCATGAATTTATCGATCGTACCGTCATGACGGGCGACGGCTGCGGCTGCGGCAGTGAAAAAAGGTTCCATCAGCTGGATTATTCTGGGGCCAAGTTTTTCAGACAGGCCCGTAAAGCCGGTGACATCGCAAAACAACACCGAGATCTGCTTTATGTCGCCCCCCGGCTGCGTCTTGATACCTTCGGCGACCAGCATCTGCACAAGATCGGTCGGGACGTATTTTCGGAACGCAGACAAACCCGCTGCCATGCTGGCAGTAGCCGCAGACAGGTTGGCAAGCTCGGACAGGTTTGACGGCCTGCGCGGAATACGTTCAACGTCAAATCGTTCTATTCTGCTCAGATCTTCAGCGATGGCCGCCAATGGGTTCGCGACAATTCTGCGGATCAGCCAGATCGCCAGAGCGGTGGCAGCGATCACCACACCGATCAGAATATAGATCAGGTCCAGCAGAGTTTCGTCGATGCCAGACAGAAAAGCCGATTCCGGTATGACGGTCGCGACACGCCAGCCGTAAAAACCCAAAGGCGTAAGGGCGACCGCATAAGGCACCCCGTCAATGACCACGCGTTTTGTCGAACTGCCCAAGGTCCTGGCATCGGGGTCACCTAACAGCTTTTCACCCGAAATCTTGGCGACTTCGTACAGTTCCCCTTCGCCCATGCGTGCCGGCGTGACCTCGTCCGCTTCGGCATCAGGAACCGCAATGACTTTGCCATCGGCATCCAGAATAAAGGCGGCCCCGAATTCGCCGGGTTCGAGTGTCGCCAGAAAGCGGGATAACCGGTCGGTTTCGATCGCAACCGCCAGAACGCCCTGCCGCGCCCGGCTGACGTCAATCGGACCCGCATAGGCGTAGACTGTCTTTTCGTTGCCCGGCAAATCGCGTGCTTCGATCCATCCCTGCGAGTTCAGGGACATGAAGTTGCCAAACCAGGCATGTTCACGCGGGTCATAGGAAGTTTCGGTAAAGGTTCTTTCTTCGAACTGAATGTCTCCGGGAATAAAGATGTACCTGTCGGTCCGTAGCGCTCGGTTGCGGATATCCTTGTCGATTTCAATCATCTCAAGCCCGCTGTCACCCAGCCGATGCGATGCAAAAAAGTTTCCGTCCGGCCAGCCGAAGAAAATCCAGGAAATATTAGGCTGCGCCTGCAACTGAGACAGAAAGACGAACTCTCGCTTGTCGGCCTGCCGCGTTGCGATGACATTCTGCACAAAGATCGTTCGCACTGCTGCCCACGCAGCCTCGGCCGATCTGAGGGTTACGCCCACTTCGATACGGACAGCGTTTGCGATCTGGCTGTTGATCTCGGCGGCAAGCATACGGCTGTTGTCGCGCGCTGTCGTCCACCACAGGGAGTGAACCACAAACGTCGACACGCCTATCGAAAGGGCGACCAGCATTGATACCGCGATGCCGACGCTAATCCGCATGAAAACTCCGCAAAAGAATATTTTGTACCACAGTATTCAATTGAGAAAGCGAGAAGAGCAAAGCTTACTTTGCTCTAACTCTTATAAATCACGCAAGTGTTAGGCGCGGTGTATACCTCGTTAGGCTGTCTGAACAACTGATTGCCTCAGCCGGGCAGGAGTACATCCCACACAAACAGCCGTTCCCAAAAGCCCCGAATACGGGCCTGGCCGGGTCGCGTATCCAGGGAACTCCGGTTAGGTTTTCCGGCGTTTAGGGACCGCATCGCCACCTTTCGCAGATTTTGCCGCCGCAGCGCGCGCACGGTTTTTCTTGCTGCTTGGTTTGCCCTTGGGCGGCGGCGGACCTTTCGAAGCCTCTTTGGCAGGTTTGAAGCGCCCCCCTTTGGGAGCGTCGCCTTGGGTTTTGCGGCTTTTGGATTTTGCGCTTTTCGCTTTGAATGTACCTTCTGCATCCCCGCTCGCGGCTTGACGACGCTCGGCTGGGTGCTTGGGTTTTTCAGACTGGTATTCGGGCTTGGGCTGACGCTTTGGTGATTTCCGTTCCGCCAGCGCGCTGTCTTTTCTGAACCCCGACGGCTTGCCCTTGGGTTTGCGATTGGGACCGGGTCGACCCGTTGACGACAAATCCGGCGCTTTGTCCAACCGCACAAGGTCCTTGGACCCTTCGATTTTCATGTCCGGACCAACGGCGTCCAGAAAACCCTCAACACTGCTTTCACGGATTTCGACATAAGTCACGTCATCGGCAATCCGAATGGCGCCGATGTCGTCCTTCGTAAGATTACCCGCCTTGCATATCATTGGCAGCATATGGCGCGGAGACGCGTTTTGGTTGCGGCCCTCGGACAGGGAAAACCAGACACTGGGACCAAATGCAGCGCGCGGTTTTGGGCCGCTCTGATCCACCGCCGCCAGGTCTTCCGGGGCAGAATGGCGTAGATTGTACTGCCGAAGATAAGCAGCCGCGATCTGTTCGGGGGTGAAATTCTCGATCAGCTTTTCTACGGCCAAACGTTCACTTTCAGTAATCTCGGCCTGCCAATCATCCGACGCGAACATCCGCGCCTGATCGTGCGCGATTACCTCTTCGGCGGACGGGGCTGCACCCCAGTCGGCTGTCAGCTTTGCGAACTTCAGAATACGCTCTGCCTTTTTTCGCGACGAAGGCGCGACGACCAGCGCACTGACGCCTTTGCGCCCGGCTCGGCCCGTTCTGCCGGAACGGTGCAACAGGGTCTCATGGCTGTTTGGCAGTTCGGCATGGACGACCAGATCGAGATTGGGCAGGTCGATCCCGCGTGCCGCTACATCAGTTGCCACGCAGACCCGGGCTCGCCCGTCACGCATGGCCTGCAAGGCGTTGGAACGTTCGCTCTGGGTCAATTCGCCGGACAGGGCCACAACCGAAAACCCCCGGTTCGACAGGCGCGCGGTCAAGCGCGAGACCATTGCCCGCGTATTGCAGAAAACGATGGCGTTGGGCGCTTCGTAATAACGCAACACATTGATGATCGCGTTTTCCCCATCGCGCGGGGCCACCATCATGGCGCGATACTCGATATCCGCGTGCTGTGTCTGTTCACTGACCGTGCTTACACGTTCCGCGTCGCGCTGATACCGGGTCGCCAGATTGGCAATCGCACGGGGCACCGTGGCGGAAAACAGCAATGTCTGACGGTCCGCAGGTGTTTCGTCGAGGATGAATTCCAGATCTTCCCGGAACCCCAGATCCAGCATTTCATCGGCTTCATCCAGAACCACGGCACGGATCGCCGTCAGATCGATCGAACCCCGCATGATATGATCTCGCAGACGCCCCGGAGTGGCGACGACAATATGCGCGCCTCTGGCAAGCGCACGACGCTCATCCCGGATGTCCATGCCGCCAACACATGATGCCAGATACGCACCCGCCTCGGAATACAACCAGCCAAGTTCACGCTTCACCTGCAGCGCCAGTTCCCGTGTCGGCGCAACCACCAATGCCAACGGAGCGCCCGACGCCCCGAATGTCTCGTCATCCCCCAGAACTTTGTGCGCAATCGCCAGACCGAACCCGATGGTTTTCCCCGATCCGGTTTGCGCCGATACCAGCATGTCGCGCCCTTCCAGTTCGGGCCGGGTCACAGCCTGTTGGACCTGGGTCAAGGTATCATAGCCCTTGCGCGCAAGCGCATCTGCAATGGTTTGTTTCACGGTGCTGGTTCTTTGTATCGGCCGGGAATTGAGCTGAGCAGTATTGCAATCAACGCATCATCCAAGGGTAAAGATGGCCCCTTAACGAGTGTCATCCGTCTTGTATAGGCCCGAATTGGGACATTATCGTCGAAATGAACGGGCATCCTGCCAAATTGCCCCGCTGCTCCGCCTTCAGATCCCGCAGGTTTGCCGTTGGATGCCTGAGAATGCACGACACTATCTCAGCCTCGGGCACGCAAATTCTGGTCGATCGTTTCGCGAGCGACCCGCTCGCCGACGTCGCTCGGATCGAAAAGGGAAGTTCAATTGGCGAGCGGCAAAATTCAAATGTTTGTGCTGTCGCCGAGGCAAGATCAGATTGCGTCCAGTGTCGGGCCGTGGGCGACGATCTCATTGCTGATGAAGAGGAACCGCACCGCCGATACCGCCAACCTTCATTCCGCAGCTTTCCGCGCCACACTATGTGGTTTCACGATCAACGCATCCACGGCCACTGCCCCGTCTTCGGTTACTACAACAGGATTCACGTCGATCTCGGCAATCTGATCTTTTATGCTCACACAGGCGACGGAAAACGCACTCAGCGCCTCAGCTACGGCCCTCATATCGCGCGGGCTGTCGCCGCGCACCCCGTCGATCAGCCGCGACACTGTCAGGCGGCGGATCATCTTTTCGGCCTGTCCGGGACCGAATGGCGCGCGGGCAAACTGACGTTCTTGGAACAGTTCGACCAAGGTCCCGCCGGGCGCCACCATGACCAGAGGTCCGAAATCAGGGTCCATGACACAGCCAAAAGCAAGCTCAACACCCTTAGCAACCTGTTTCTGCACCACGAACTGAGGCCCCAGTTGCACCGACAAGGCATCATAGGCTGCGCGCAACGCGGGCACATCACCCAGATTAAGAACGACGCCACCCAGATCACTTTTGTGGTTGATCCCGGCCTCGGCTGTCTTGAGCACCACCGGAAAGCCAAACGCCCGCCCCGCATCCTCGGCATCATCGGCGTTAATGCAAACTCGGTTAAGCACCATGGGAACACCAAAACCCGATAGCACCTCAAGGCTTGCCGCTTCATCGAGATGGGAGGGAAGTGCAGGCGCCGGGTGAATCGCGGGCAGAGGTTCGGTCCTGACACGAAGACGATCAGCCCAGTGCTGAAAATCACGCACGGCTTGCATCGTGATCTCAGCGCCATTGAGCAAGGGGACGTTCAGGTCAGCCAATTGCTCGGCAATGCCCCGATTGTGGGTCTGGCCGAAGCTCGCATAACAGAAAACCGGCTTGTCGGTCCGCTCGGGCAGGCGTTTGGCGTGATCCAACAGGCCCTGCTCATAGATATAGTCATCACGCAGATCCGCTTCGAAACCCAACATCGACACCTCGGGCGCTTGGGCCAGAATGTCGAGACCCTGATTGAACACTTTTGGAAACTCATCCGTCAGATCAGCCGCGCAGTCCAACGGGTTGGACGGGTCAAGTTCGGGCGGCAATGCCTCGCGCAAAGCCGTCTTGGTCCGGGTGCTCAGCACAGCCAATGGCGCATCCCTTTCTGCGGCAAGATCCACCTGCATCTCGCGCAGGCCACCGCTGTCGGTGACCAGCCCAGCGCCACCCGGGCCGGGGATGCGACCGGTCGAACACAAAAGCGCGGTGTTCATCAACGCATCAACACTGCGTACCGAAATGGCCCCGCATTCCTCGAACACAGCCTCATACGCGGCATTGCTGCCTGCAAGTGCCCCAGTGTGTGATCGCGCCAGCCGGGCGCTTTCTTCGGTACGGCCCACCTTGCAGATCACCACTGGTTTGCCCGCGTCCCGAGCCAGTTTCAGAGCGTCGACAAGACCTTCCGGATTACGCGCGCTTTCCATAAAAACGGCTATGGCCCGGGTTGTGTCTCGTCTGGCGGCGTAGGCGATGTATTCGTCGATAGTCGCCCCAATCTCTTGCCCCGGCGAGGCAATAAGATCAAAGCGGAAGCGCGGGTCATTCATGCCGAGCACAGTAAACACACTGCCCGAATGCGCGATCAGAGAGATGCCACCGGGTTTCATGTGATCTGCCGGATAGAAACTGCCCACCAGTCCGGTTCGGGTGTTCAGAATCCCCATGCCGGATCCACCGCAGATCGGCAAATTGGCCTCGCGCGCGATATCCTTCAGCCGCGTGAGGATTGGCATGCCACTCGCCGTGTCGCCATGGCAGACATCGAAGATCACCGCCGATCTCGCACCGATTTCGATGGCATCCAACAGCGCTGCTTCCAGATTGACACCGCCAATTCCCAGAACCACAAGATCCGGCGCATAATCCAACGCGCGGATCGAGGGCAATGCTGGGCGGCCCAGAACCTGACCGCCGCGCGGATTGATAAAACTGATCTGTCCGCTGAACCCACCCGAGAGCACGGATTGTGCCAGCCGCTCACCAAATGACCTTACCCGTGCGGATGCGCCGACCACGGCCACGCTGCGCGCCTCGAACATTGGGGATAGCCTGTGCGTCACCGTCTCAGCCCTTGAACTTGGGATTGCGCTTTTCCGCAAACGCAACCGAACCTTCGGTGAAATCATCCGACTGGATCATCTGCTCGTAGAGCGGCATGTCGCTATTGCCGACCCAGGCCCGCCGTACCGCCGCGTGGCTTTCTTCGACAGAGCGGTGGCCATACTTGCGCATGTATTCCTTAAGCGCACCTGCGACCAGCGGCGCACCTTGCGCAATGGTGTCAGCAACCGAACGGGCGTGATCCATCAGGTGACTCACCGGCACCACATCGCGCACAAGGCCCCAGTGTTTGGCTTCGTCAGCATACATCTTGCGGCCCGTCAGGATCAGGTCCATCGCGACGTTATGAGGAATGCGGTGGTGCAGCTTTTGGATCGCGCCGCCATCAGGAAGGAAGCCGCGCTGCATCTCGGGTAACCAGAAATAGGCGTCTTCGGCGCAGATGATCACGTCACCGCCAATCGCCAGTTCGAACCCGCCGCCAATGGCGCCACCTGCCAGCGCCACAACCACGGGCTTGTACAGGTCGAAATATTCCGGCAGCCCCCCAAGCCCGCCGGGTCCGAGGTTAAACCCGTTCACGTCATCCACGCTTTCCCCGGCAGCAAAAGCCTTGAGGTCCCAACCAGCTGAGAAGATGTTCTTGTCGTTGCCCGTACTGGACAACAAGCCAACGCGCAGATTGTCATCTTCATTCAGGCGCTTGAACGCGTCGTACATCTGAACGCTCAGATCCAGATTGATCGCGTTCACCGGTGGTCGGTTCATCGCCACTTCAAGAACATGGCCGCGTTCCGACAAGTCTATCAGTTCCGCCATAACACCCTCCCTTGCATCATAATCAAGGCTAAAGGCCAACCAAACCCTATACCCGCATTTCCCTTGATTTCTGCGCAGAATGCGCGCGATGGATAGGGAGAGCGCGTTCATCATTCCATGAAAGATTTTCATGATGCAGTATTGGAAGACTATCCCTCCACTCAAAGCGCTGCTGGCGGTCGAGGCCGTGGCCCGTCTGCGCAGTTTCACCCGCGCAGGCGAAGAGCTGAACACCAGCCAATCAGCTGTCAGTCACGCGGTCACACTGGCCGAGCGCTTTCTGGAAACCCGGTTATTCGATCGTTCCGCCCGTCCGGTGACACTGACACCTGAGGGTGCTGAATACACCAGATCTTTGTCGTCCTGCCTTGCGCAGCTTTCCGCGGACACCCAGTCATTGCGTCATCGCAAGCAAGAGAACATCCTGACGATTTCCTGTAACCTGGCCTATGGGAACTATTGGCTGCTACCGCGTCTAAAGGCGTTTCATGAGGCGTATCCGGATATTCAGGTAAACATGGTTACCGCGTTTCACGGTCTGGCCTCTCTGGACCCAGGTATCGATGTGGCCATTCGTTTTGGTGGTGGCAACTGGCCCGGTTTTCAGTCTCAATTGCTGTTCCGCGAACAGATTCTACCGGTTGCCTCGCCTGGCTATGTTGAGCAAGCACCCCCTGTGACGTACCCGGAAGATCTTTTGAACCACACGCTTTTGCATGCGCTTTCTCATGACAGATCCTGGTACGACTGGCCGCAGTGGTTCAGGTATTTCGACGTCAGGCAGCCCAGCGCGTTGCCGGGGGCTACGTTCGACAATCACCTCTTGATGATGCAGGCCGCACTCAGCGGACGCGGTGTGGCGCTGGGCTGGATTGGAACGGCTACCGATTTTATGCAGGAAGGGCAATTGGTATCGCTGACCGACACGCCGGTTGTCCTGGATGATGGGCTGTTTGCCGTTGTCCGAGACCGGAAAGACTATCGTGTCGCCGCGTTTTTGGATTGGGTGAACAGTCATGTAAATGACCATTTCAATCACGTGGCCTCAAAGTATTGGGAATCTGCAAGCCCTTGACCTCGTGTTTGAAAAATTCCCGCCAACACCGTCAGGTAAAAGGAACCTGCAACATGGGTTGGCTGCAATGGCACCCAACCTAAGCCTCCCGGAAGCTGAAAACGCCACAGCAGAAGACGGTTCGAGGTGACGAAATCCGGAGTGAAATTCTAAGCCTCTGCGGCACCGGGGAACATGTCGCGGTAAAAGTCATGAAACGCCACGATCGGATGTTCGGACATGGAGGAACAGCCCTCATCCACCAGAACCGGGCCGCTCTGAAAGCCGCCGACCTCCATCCCGCGCTGTACCGCATCGACGATGGGTCCATCCTCGGCGAAGGTGGTGGTGCGATGCTGCATGATGATCTCTTGCTCAACCGCATTTGGCTCCTTCTGCGGCAACCACCAATCCACTTCGATCTTGGTTTCATTGACCGACAAAGGCCGCCACCTATAGGTGTTCACGATCCCGCCCGGATAGACCTGCAGCGCAAAGAGCGGCCAGAACCACCAGGTTAGAAACTTGTCTGTACGTGCGTCAGGATCAGCGACATAGGAGTAACTTTTCTGGCTGTCTGGACGAGCCGGGCTTTCGTGACGAATGCCATAGGCGCGACGGCGTGTGCGATATGCGTCAGGATCGACAACGCCGGTGGTCAACGTCTTGTGCACCACGGCACAGTGATAACACTCGTTAAAGTTTTCGGCGACCACCTTCCAGTTTGCCTTGGCAAGCCGTTCTGTTCTGGCGGCATGCACGTAATTGGCAAGGTTGGGAGCAAAATCATCGATTTCCTGATGTGGAAGATCGACCCATTCCGAGAATGGCTTGGCGTTGGGATCCAGGTTCACAAGGATCAACCCATGAAACACTTCAAGCTGCGTTTCGCGCAACTGGTGATCCTTGACATCAAACCCCGGAAAAGCCCGCGCGTTGGGCGCGGCGCGCAGACGCCCGGTCGTGTCGTAGGTCCAGGCATGATACGGACAGGTCAATTTCTTGACGCATCCCGATCCCGAGGTCAGCTCGTGACCGCGATGAATGCAGGAATTGAAGAAACCGCGCACAATGTCATCCTGACCCCGCATGACAACAATGGAAACGCCAGAGACGTCCGCGGTAAAATACTCCCCGGTTTTGGGGATGTCGCTGACATGACCAACCAACTGCCAGCTGGACCGGAAAACGCTCTCCACTTCCTTCGCATAAACGTCAGGGTTCGTGTACAGATACGAAGGCAGGGTTTGGTACGTCCCGGCAGGGGTACATTCCTGTATTACATCGTGGCTCATGTGAATCTCGCAGGACCAGTTTTTTCCATCTAGAGACTCAGACAAGGACAGAGCGCGCGTTTTCGCGACATTCGAATGACGAATTCAAGCCGTGCATTTTCGATCAGTGTTTCGCACTACTTTGCCCGGAATGGACAGAATGAGCCCTTAGGGCCTTTGTTTCAAAGTGGTTTCGTTTATCCCTCCGGGATCAGGAAACGTTTGGACAAACGGTAATGCTGAACGCAGATCACACAACATTGATGTTGGGTCGACTGTTTTGCTCAACCGATTTGACTTCGTTGCGGCCAAAGCTCCTGATCCACACTCGGGCCAGAAAACAGACACGTTGTCGTGAAAACAGCTGAAACGTCGCAGTTTAACGCCAACCTATGCCCCTGACAAAAGCGATGCTGACGCATACCACTTCTCCAAAGTGAGTTGTCTTGCTAGGCCTTGTTGAATTCGCAATGCAGGACTTCGGCTTCTATGCCCACTATGTTTTCTCCCTTCACGTTAAGAGACGTGACCTTCAAGAACCGCATCGCCGTCTCTCCGATGAGCCAGTATAGGGCCAAGGATGGCTACGCAAACGACTGGCACATAGTGCACCTCGGGCGTTTTGCCATGGGTGGCGCAGGGCTGGTGTATGCAGAGGCGACAGCTGTCGAACGCGACGGGCGCCGCACCCATGGGGACTTGGGCTTGTGGAACGACGCGCAAGCTGAGCGTTTGAAACCTGTCGCGGCCTTTCTGGAACAGGAAGGGGCAGTTCCCGGAATTCAACTGAGTCATGCCGGCCGCAAGGCGTCTGAACGCCGGCCATGGCACGGAGAAACTCCAGTAGATGCAGAAGATGAGATTGAGCGCCGCGAGGCGCCGTGGCCTGTCATTGGACCTTCAGCCCTTCCTTATGCCGACGGTTGGCCCACGCCCACCGAAATGTCAGAGGCGGATATCCATCGTGTTATCAAAGCCTTCGGTTCTGCTGCTGGGCGTGCGGCGGAGGCTGGTTTCAAGATCATCGAGGTCTATGCGGCCCATGGCTTTCTGGTTCATCAGTTTCTCTCACCGCTGTCGAATGTTCGGACGGATCATTGGGGTGGTTCGCTTGAGAACCGCGCAAGGTTCGCCGTTGAGGTCGCAAAGTCCATCCGTGAGCATTGGCAGGAAAGCTATCCGCTCGCCTTTCGTCTGTCCGCGACCGATTGGATCGACGGCGGTCTGGAACCCCATGACGCCGTTGAAATCGCCCGGATGCTCAAGGCGGAGGGCGTGGACCTGATCGATTGCTCATCCGGTGGCATTGGCGGCAAGAACCGTCCCCGCCGGATGAAAATTACAGAGGGTTTTCAAGCTGAGTTTGCAGCCAAGCTGCGGCGTGAAGCAGACACGGCCACGATGGCTGTAGGTTTCCTTTGGGACGCTGCGTTTTGCGAAACGCTGCTGGCATCGGGGAAGGCAGATATGGTCGCTTTGGCGCGCGAATTACTGGACGATCCGAACTGGCCCTTACACGCCGCACGTCACTTGGAGTTTGGATCAAATCACGAACTATGGCCTATCGAATCCGGATGGTGGCTGATGAAACGGGATCGATTGCTTGGCAAGCTCGGGCCGAGGTGAATACCTGTCAATGTCGCTATGCCGGTGACTTCCTCATCGACATAGACGCTTACATTTCTTACCCGAACAGCGCTTCCCGCGTCGAATCGTATTGCATTCTGAACTAGTTAGTGTGCATCTCGCGTTTGCGATTGCGGGTTCGTTTGGTCGCCTCCTCTGATCCGTCGTGATAGGTGCCGAACCACCTGTCCCATGGCATCTCAGCGTTGCCGTAATTGCATTCGTAATAGCGGTGGTGCAATTGGTGGAAAAACGCACCTATTAACAATGCCTGACGGTCGCGCGCCCAGATCGCTTCATACCCGGAATGTGACGAAGCCGCACCCAGCATCAGCCAATAGCCCAGAAAGATCATGTGAACGGGGTTGCTGGGCAAAATCAGCACGATCAGGATGGCACTGAGATAACCGAATGCCTCGACCGGATGCATCGACATACCTGACCACGGGCCGGTATTGACGTTGCGGTGATGCACCGCGTGGACATGTTTGTAGATGAACGGCTGATGCAGGAACAGGTGCACGACGTAGAAATGAAAGCTCTGCCAGATTGCCAGGATCGGGAACAGCAACACGAACCAGACCGGATGCGCGGAAAAGCTGAGCGTGCCGATATAGCCGTTGGCGTACATCCAGCGCAGAAAGCACTCCAGCAGCGACAAGATGGTCGCGCCATAGACCATCGAGTAATACATGTTGTCCCAGGTCTGATAGCCGAACTTATACAGCGCATTCTTGCGTTTCATGTAAGGCCGCGGGTCGTATTTCAGCAGCTTGCCCTGCCCGTCGACCCCATAGAACCACATATGCAGACCACCGGCGACAATCAGCAGAAACACCCAGTTGCGGATGAACACCCAGAACATCCACCCAGGCGCAAACGTGACCTGCTCGGGCCCGACGGGTTGCAGCCAGAAGGCCACAACAAAAGCCAGCACCAGATAGATCGAGCGATCCGAGAACTGCAGCCAGTTCTGCCATATCCATTTCCCCAACACGCCGAATTTCGGCGGCCAGTTCCAATAGGGGGCGTATTTCACCGGCAATGCCGGGTGCCAGTGCCACTCACGGCTCATCGGGCCGGGCTCGGCGCGGGCCGTTTGAGGGTCCTGAGGGTTCGCATCTTTGGTCGTCACGGGATTATCCTTTGCTGAAATGGGGTAACCTTTTCTTCAGGACCAAGCCGGAGGAGGCTCATAAGGATATTTACGTGACGGTCGACAATACATGATTTGACCTATTCGCGGATTGTAAGGCGCTTACCCAGCGCCACACTTAGTTTATTATGTTCAACCGGCTTTATGCACATACTGGCCCCCCCAACCAACAAAGCAGCCCCATCTCGTCCTACTCGGCGGCCTTGAGGTCAGCCCCCTGTGGGATCACCTCGTAACCGGGTTCTTCGGGTTCATCGTCCAGCATTTCCGCCGGGAAACCCGGCGCGCGGATATCCAGGCCGGTTTTATCCTCGAGGCGACGGATGATGTTGGGCGACAATTCACGGGGTCCGTATTTCTCGATCCCGTCTTTAAAGATGTCGATCATCAGCGGATTAACCTCAAGCGGTACGCCCGCGCGGTCCGCCACCTCCTGGAACAGGCCAATGTCCTTGAGCACTAAATCCATAGTGAACGAGATGTCGCGCGACCCGTTCAGGATCACCTGACTTTCGGTTTCATGCACGAAAGAGGTTCCCGAACTGATCTTCATCGCCTCATAGGCTGTATTCAAATCCATTCCGGCTGCCTTAGCGACGACCAGAGCCTCAGAACATGTGATCAGGTTCGCGGTCGCCAGATAGTTGGTCAGCACTTTCAGCACCGAAGCCGATCCCAGCTCACCCGTATGCAGGATTCGACGTCCCATCGTGGTCAAGAAAGGCAGGATACGTTCGAACGTGGCGCGGTCACATCCGGCAAAGATCGAAATGTTGCCCGTATCCGCACGGTGGCACCCACCCGAGACCGGGCAGTCGACAGCCGCACCGCCGCGTTCCATCACCATGGCGCCCAGACGCTTGACCTCTGCTTCGTCTGTGGTGGACATTTCCATCCAGATCTTGCCCTCGGTCACTTCGGGCAACATTTTCTGCATCACTGCGTCCGACGCGGCCGGAGACGGCAAACAGGTGATAACGGCGTCGCAATCCCGCATCAGCTGCGCCGGATTCTCGGCAGCCTTGGCGCCACGGCTGACGAATCCCTCAACCAAATCCGAGTTCAGATCATGGACCGTCAAATCAATGCCATTGCGCAGCAAACTGCCACTGAGTTTTCCGCCGACATTTCCAAGGCCAATAAATCCAACTTTCATACCTGCGTTCCCTTTCCGGTGCCCAATCAGATGACCAGCGCTGTTGTTCCTTGATGAAATCTACGAGCGTTGAATGCAGCGTGTAAAACGAATAAATATTGCCAGTATCCTCAATTTTTTTTGGTGCTGAAAATGCCTAAATCGCCCAATCTGGTCTGGCTTCGATCCTTTGACAGCGCCGCCCGGCACATGAGCTTTACTGCGGCTGCAGAAGAGCTTGGCATCACGCAAACGGCGCTGAGCTTGCATGTTCGCTCATTGGAAGCACAGCTGGGCTGCCCCTTGTTCTTCCGCGCTGCGCGCAACCTTAGCCTGACGGAAGTAGGACAAGCCTATGCCTTTTCTGTTCGGCGGGCATTGGGTGATATCGACCTGTCGACCGCGAGTCTTTTCGGCTCCGGTCAGAGGCAGGAGCTTGTTGTGCGCGTGCCGATTTCAACGGCAAGCCTATTCCTTGCCCGCAAACTGCCCGAGTTTTCGCGCTTGCACCCGGATGTTTCCATCCGGCTGGCCTCGAACATCTGGGCGGAGTCTGCTGGACGGGAAAACGTCGATGTCGAACTGCGTTTAGGCAATAAGGAATGGGACGATGGGCCGGTCAGCAGAATTTCCAGAGAACGCATTGTACCCATTGCAGTCAAATCACAAGGTGTGAGCAATTTTTCGACCCAAGAACTGCTGCAAAAGCCACAGATTCAGATTTTGGGGTTTCAGGACATGTGGCGCAGGTATCTTTCTGCGTTTGACGTGCAGTACTCATCTGTAGCTTCATCTTTCACCGTGGATACAACAATTGCCGCCGTGGACATTGTTGCGGAAGGTGGGGGGTATGCGGTTATCCTTGAACGATTTGCGCAAACGGCGATCGAGACCGGACGGTCCATAGCGATTGTTGGAGAAGCCATTCCGATTGAACAAAGCCATTTTCTTGTCGACGGGCAGAAGTCGAATTCGAACTCTGCGGCCAAGCAGTTGTTTGAAGCCTGGCTCAAGCAGATTTTCGCATGAGGTAAAATTCGGCGAAGCCTTGTCAGACGATCAGCTCAATCAGAAAAGGTCCGGATTTAGAGAAACTGGCGTGCATCAGGTCGCACAATTCATCCAGATTGGTCGCCGCAGCGGCCTCGATACCCATTCCGTTGGCCAGGCTGACCCAGTTGAGGTCCGGGTTCGACAGATCCAGCATATCCATAGCTGTCTTGCCGGGCGTAGCCCCGACATTTTGGTATTCCCCAATCAATATCTGATACTTGCGGTTTGAGACAATGATCGTCGTGCAAGGCAACCCCTCGCGCGCCTGCGTCCAAAGTGACTGCAGTGAATACATCGCCGACCCATCGGCCTGCAGGCTGATCACACGACGCTGACCTTTGGAAGCAATTGCGGCACCCGTGGCGACCGGCAGACCATCGCCAATCGCCCCTCCGGCCAGATGCAACCAGTCATGGGGTGGGGCCGCGAAGGTCTGCGGATACAAGCCAAGCCCGTAGGTCAGACTTTCATCCGAGACGATCGCGTCCTCGGGCATCAAAGCCCCAACCGCCTGAGCAAAACCTTCGGGACTGCACGGGCCTGAAGGGGCCTCGGGGCGCGGGCCAGAGTCGGGGATTGCGGCGGCTGGCGCGTTCAGTTCATCCACCAAGGCCTGAAGGGCGACCACTGCATCCTGGTCCGGGCGCGAGAGGTGAATGAAACTTGCATCGTCGGCGTAATGCGTTGAGGACTTGCCCGGATAGGCAAAGAACCCGACGGGCGGCTTGGCCCCAACCAGAATGATGGTTCTATAGGGCGCAAGTGCCTCCCGCGCGAGATCGGTGTTGTAAGGCACCCGTGCCAAAGGCAGGCGACCTTGCCCCCGCGCCAGATGTGGCGTGACAAAATCCGCCATAAGCGCAGCGCCCGTGGCGTTCGAAACCCGCCACGCCAATTCCTGCGCCGGTGCCAGAGCGCCGTGACCGGATAGCAGGATCAGCACGTTTTCTTCATCACGCAGAACCCGCGCCGCCTGATGTATTGTGGCAGGGTCAATCTGCGCGGGCTCGGCAACAGGCAACGGATCGGCCACCAGGCCGCCCTCGTCCCAGCTTGCGTCAGAGGGCAGGATCAGCGTGGCAATCTGACCTGGCATCGCGTTTGCAGCCTGAATGGCACGGGCCGCGTCTGCACCGACCTGATCTGATCGGGTGCTGGTATGCACCCAGTTCGACACAGTGCGCGCCATCCCATCCGTATCGGCCTGCAAGGGCGCATCATGTTTGGCATGATACGTCGCCTGATCCCCGACGATGTTGACGATTCCGGAGCGCGCCCGGCGGGCGTTGTGCAGATTGCCCATCCCATTGGCCAGACCGGGCCCGCAATGTAACAGCGTCGAGGCCGGTTTGCGCGCGATCCTGAAATAGCCATCGGCCATGCCCGTGACGACATTTTCCTGCAATCCCAGAACGCAGCGCATCCCCGGGATCTGATCCAGCGCTGCCACAAAGTGCATCTCGCTGGTGCCGGGATTGGCAAAACAGGTATCTACTCCGGCCCCAAGAAGGGTTCTGACCAAACTTTCCGCACCATTCATAAACCGTTCTCTCCGATGGCAAAGTTGCGCCTGCGCGCCAGCTTAGCGATCACAGCCGTCAATCAAAGACCAATATGAGATACCTTAGCGTGGCAGTCCCTGAATTACCTGCGTGCCCGAGCTTGCTTGCTGATCCAGTCAGAGAACAGTTGAACTGCATCGTTCTTTTGTCCTGCTGGTGTAGCTATGTAATAGGCGCTGTTCGAAGTGTTGGTGATCTGGTCAATTTCGGTCAGAGCGCCGGATGCCAGTTCCTCCTCAATCAGGTAAGACGGCAGGATAGCGGCACCCAGACCCGCCACCGCCGCCTCGATCAGCATCGAGAATTGATCGAACCGCATCCCGGGAA
This sequence comes from Ruegeria sp. E8, assembly GCF_056533985.1. NCBI lineage: Bacteria > Pseudomonadati > Pseudomonadota > Alphaproteobacteria > Rhodobacterales > Roseobacteraceae > Ruegeria > Ruegeria sp. E8. The sequence continues at coordinate 83,363 of NZ_JBQFOY010000015.1, read as the reverse complement.
AAACTGTACCTTGATCAAGCCCAAGCTGGGCGTGGTATGTCGACCACAAGTCCCGCCGCGAGGTCAGATGCAACAGCGGTAAATCAAAGGTCTGCGCATCATTTTGCAGCTGGTGATGCGCCAGCAACGCGGGTGACGCAGTCACCACCAAATGTTCCGGGAAAAGCTTGCGCAACTGCGCGCCCGGCCAATCGTCCTGCCCGAAATGGATCGCAAGATCCATTCGGCTTTCTTCGAGATTAAAAGGCGTTGTGTATGAGTGCAGGTCAAGCTCTATCCCCGGATGCCGTTTTTTGAAATCCGGAAGACGCGGCACCAACCATCGTGTTGCAAAGGTAGGAAGGACAGCCAAGGTCAGCAGCGACGCTCCATCACCGGCCGCGATTGCGCGGTTGATCGTCCCGCTCAGACGTTCAAGGTCACCTGCCAGTTCGTCCCGCAACGCCCGCCCTGCTTTTGACAGGCGCACTGCGCGACCGACTCTCCGAAATAACGTGACGCCAATCGCCGCCTCTAGTTCACGCACCTGACGGCTGACCGCACTTTGAGTCACGCCAAGTTCCTCAGCCGCCATAGTGTAGCTTTCATGACGCGCGGCAGCTTCGAAACTGCGCATAAGGGCAAGAGAGGGCAGAGAATTGATACGGCGCATGTCATTCATGAGTTTTTGTCACTGAAAAGATACTTAATGGCGTATTTTTCTCAAGTAACTTTGCAGCTAATACCGAATAGTTTGCAGAGGAAGTTTGATGGCATTCCAGCGCGCTAACCGGTTGAACGGGATCGAATTGTCAGAAATCGTCCAGATTTCCGAGGCCGCCGCCCGTCTGCGCGCCGAAGGGCGCGATGTTCTGGCGCTTTCAACTGGCGAGCCTGATCTGCCCACGCCACCTGATGTGGTCGAAGCGGCTCATGCAGCGGCTCTGGATGGCAAAACCAAATACCCACCCACTGCCGGTGTGCCTGCATTGCGCACTGAAATCGCCCGGCAAGCCGGGGCCGAAATGCCTCAGGTCATCGTATCGACTGGTGCGAAACAGGTTATCGCAAATGCGATGCTGGCCAGCCTGAATCCCGGTGACGAAGTTATCATGCCAGCGCCCTATTGGACCAGCTATTCCGATATCGTCCGGATGGCAGGTGGGGTGCCTGTGGTTCTGCCATGCCCAATGGAACAGGGCTTCAAACTGCTGCCGGAACAATTAGAGGCCGCCATTACGCCCCGCACACGCTGGCTGATGCTGAATACACCCTCGAACCCGTCCGGTACGATTTACGCGCAGGCCGAGATTGCCGGGCTTGCTGAGGTATTGGAGCGCCACCCTAAGGTCTGGGTCCTTGCGGACGAGATCTACCGCCATCTCAGCTACGTGCCTTTCACGTCCGTGGCCGAAGCCGCCCCGGCCCTGACCGACCGCCTGCTTATCGTCAACGGTGTGGCCAAGGCCTGGTCGATGACTGGATGGCGTATTGGCTGGGGCGTCGGACCCACTGATCTCGTCAAAGCCATGGTGGCCGTGCAGGGACAGGTCACGTCTGGGGCGTGTTCAATCTCACAATGGGCGTCGCTCGCCGCAATCACCTGCGACGCTGCATTGCTGGAAGAGCGCCGCGCTCTGTTCAACGCGCGCCGCGATCTGGTTGTGGGCGGGTTGAATGCCGTTCCAGGGATGCATTGTGCCGCGCCAGATGGGGCGTTTTACGCCTTTCCGTCCTGTGGTGGTCTGCTGAAGGACCAAGGCGGACCATTTGACAGTGACGCGGAATTCTGCACGTGGTTGTTGGAAGATGCCGGTGTCGCTTTGGTTCCCGGCCGCGCCTTTGGGATGCCGGGCCACCTCCGCCTGTCATTCGCCTATGCCGAAGATACAATTGCAGCGGGCCTTGCGCGTCTGAAATCCGCTGTGGAAAGGAAACTTGCATGAAACCTCAATCCGCCCCGCACCTAGGTCCCTTCACCTGGGACGACCCGTTCTTGCTGGAAGATCAACTTGCCGAAGACGAACGCATGGTGCGCGATGCCGCCCATGCCTATGCGCAGGACAAACTGCTGACGCGCGTTACCGCGGCGTTTGCCAATGAAGAAACCGATCCCGGTATCTTTCGCGAGATGGGCGAGATGGGTCTGCTGGGCACCACCATCCCCGAAGAATACGGCGGCATCGGCTCCAGCTATGTGACCTATGGTCTGGTCGCGCGCGAGGTTGAGCGGGTGGACAGCGGCTATCGTTCGATGATGTCGGTGCAATCCAGTCTGGTGATGTATCCGATCTATTCTTACGGCACCGAAGATCAGCGCCAGAAGTATCTGCCGAAGCTGGCAAGCGGTGAATTTATCGGCTGTTTTGGGTTGACAGAACCCGATGCCGGATCTGACCCAGGCTCGATGAAGACCGTCGCGAAGAAAACTGACGGCGGCTATGTGCTGAATGGGACCAAGATGTGGATTTCGAACGCACCGATTGCGGATGTGTTCGTCGTTTGGGCCAAGTCCGAGGCGCATGGCGGCAAGATCAAGGGCTTTGTTCTGGACAAGGGCGCACCCGGTCTGTCCGCCCCGAAAATCGAAGGCAAACTGTCCCTGCGCGCCTCGATCACCGGTGAGATCGTGATGAACAATGTCGAGGTCGGCGAAGACGCTCTGCTGCCCAATGTAGAAGGTTTGAAAGGCCCGTTCGGCTGTCTGAACCGTGCCCGTTACGGTATTGCCTGGGGGTCGATGGGCGCGGCCGAAGCGTGCTGGCACGCAGCCCGGCAATATGGGCTGGACCGCAAACAGTTCGGTCGCCCGCTGGCGCAAACGCAATTGTTCCAGCTGAAGCTCGCCAACATGCAAACCGAAATCACGCTGGGCCTGCAAGCTGCGCTGCGCGTGGGTCGTCTGATGGACGAAGCCCGCGCCGCGCCCGAGATGGTAAGCCTGATCAAACGCAACAATTGCGGCAAGGCGCTTGAGATCGCCCGCCATGCCCGCGATATGCATGGTGGCAACGGGATCAGTCAGGAATTCCACGTGATCCGCCACATGGTGAACCTTGAAACCGTCAACACCTATGAAGGCACCCATGACGTGCATGCCCTGATCCTGGGCCGTGCGCAGACAGGTCTGCAAGCCTTCGCCTGAGGACATCTGACATGGATCGCGCCGCAATCGTGCATGACAATTTCCTGCGCCGGGTTGCGGCGCGGGACTTTCCCGAAGGTGCCGCACCAGCGGGGCCTCTGACCGGCACCGACGCCGTGGCGCTTTACCGGGCGCAATGCCTGAGCCGGGCGCTGGACCGGCAAAGCCGTGCGATGCAGAAGGCGGGTCAGGGGTTCTACACGATCGGATCGTCCGGGCATGAGGGCATGGCGGCTGTTGCGGCAGCCCTGCGCCCGACCGATCCGGCCTTTCTGCATTACCGCGATGCAGCCTTTCAGATCGCCCGATCCGACCAGGTGCCGGGTCAAAGTCCGACATGGGACATTCTGCTGTCTTTTGCCTCGTCCTCCGAGGACCCGATCAGCGGCGGACGCCACAAGGTTCTGGGATCAAAAGCACTGTGCATTCCGCCGCAAACCTCGACTATCGCCAGCCATTTGCCCAAGGCAGTTGGCGCTGCTTATGCCATTGGCGCTGCGCGGCGGCACCGTCCGGAACACGCGGAAATGCCCGAGGACGCCATCGTCTATTGTTCCTTCGGTGATGCCTCGGCCAACCATTCCACCGCACAAGGCGCGTTCAACACGGCGCAGTGGACGTCCTTTCAATCTGTTCCCCTGCCCCTTTTGTTCTGTTGCGAAGACAATGGGATCGGTATCTCGACTAAAACCCCGAAAGGATGGATAGCCGCCACGTTCGCGAACCGTCCGGGATTGAAGTACTTCCGCTGCGACGGGCTGGATATCTTCGACACTTTCCGCGTCGCGCAAGAGGCCGCAGCTTACGTGCGCAGCCGCAAGAAACCCGCCTTTCTACACATCCGCACCGTGCGATTATACGGCCACGCGGGCGCGGATATGCCCACCACCTATATGCCGAAATCCGAGGTTGAGGCCGAAGAGGCCAATGACCCTCTGCTGCATTCCGTTCGCCTGTTGGATCAAATTGGCGCAATGCGCCCTGAACAGGCGCTAAACGTCTATGACGATACCTGCGCCCGGGTTGCCCGCGTGGCCGATCAGGCCATCACACGCCCTCGCCTGCAAAACGCCAAGGAGGTGATGGCCAGCCTGATCCCACCCGCGCGACCCTGTACACCAACCAATGGCCCCACACCCGAACGCCGGGCCGAAATGTTCGGTGGAGATCTCAAGGCACAGGCCGAGCCGCAGATCATGTCGCGGCTGATCAATTGGACGCTGACTGATCTGATGCTGGACCACGGCGAGATCGTCATGATGGGCGAAGATGTCGGGCGAAAGGGTGGTGTTTACGGCGTCACGCAAAAGCTGCAAACGCGGTTTGGACCCGACCGGATGATCGACACCTTGCTGGATGAACAGTCGATCCTGGGGCTGGCCATCGGAATGGCTCAGAACGGGTTCACTCCGATGCCCGAAATCCAGTTTCTGGCCTATCTACACAATGCCGAGGATCAACTGCGTGGCGAGGCTGCGACTCTGCCCTTTTTCTCAAACGGGCAATACACCAACCCGATGGTCGTGCGCATTGCCGGGCTGGGATACCAAAAGGGGTTTGGTGGGCATTTCCACAATGACAACTCGGTCGCCGTTTTGCGAGATATACCCGGCCTAATCCTGGCCTGCCCGTCAAACGGTGCGGACGCTGCGCGGATGCTGCGCGAATGTGTACGTCTGGCGCGTGAAGAACAGCGACTGGTGGTGTTCCTCGAACCCATTGCCCTCTACCCGATGCGGGATCTGCACGAGGCCGGAGACGGCGGTTGGATGCAAACCTATCCCGATCCATCCGAAAAGATCGGCTTCGGAGAGGTGGGCGTGGATGGAAGGGGCGACGATCTGGCGATTGTCACCTTTGGAAACGGCGTCTACCTCAGCCATCAGGCGCGCAAGAAATTACATGCCGACGGGATCAAGACCCGGATTGTTGACATGCGCTGGCTCTCCCCTTTGCCAAAAGAGGCGCTGACGCAGGCCGTGGCCGGGGCCAAACATATTCTGATCGTTGACGAGACCCGCCATCACGGCGGCGTGGCCGAAGCGCTCATGGCGCATTTTCACGAAACGACGGATGTGCCGCTGGCTCGCATCACCGCCCAAGACAGTTTTATCGCCACCGGCCCGGCCTATGCCGCAACCATGCCATCGAAAGACAGCATCGAAGCCGCTGCACGATCCCTGTTGGAGAATGGCAAATGAGTTCCGCCAAACAAACCGCCGTTGTCATCTGCCCTGGCCGGGGCACCTATAACAAACACGAACTGGGTGTTTTGGGTCGGCAATTCACTGACACAGCCCTTTTGGCGCGCTTCGATGAGATGAGGCGCGCTCAGGGTCAGGACACGCTGAGCGAACTGGACGGTGCCGCGCGCTATTCCATCGCCAAACATACGCGCGGCGACAATGCTTCGGCCCTAATCTATGCTGCTACGTTGGGCGATTTCCGTGCCATCGATCCCGATAAGATTGAAGTGGTGGCAGTGACCGGAAACTCGATGGGCTGGTATTCGGCTCTGGCCTGCGGTGGAGCCTTATCTGCCGAAGGTGGGTTCGAAGTGGTCAACACCATGGGCACCTTGATGCAGAAAAACATGATCGGCGGGCAACTGGTCTACCCTTTCATGGGTACCGACTGGCGCCCCGATCAGGCCCGCAAGGCAGAGTTGCTTGCGTTGGTGGACAAGATCAACGGCACCAAAGCAACGCTGAGCTTGTCGATTGACTTGGGCGGGATGTTGGTGCTGGCAGGTGACGACGCCGGGTTGGACGCGTTCGAAAAGGCCGTGCCGGTGGTGCAGGAGCGTTTTCCTTTGCGTCTGGCCAACCATGCCGGGTTTCATTCGCACCTTCAGGCTCCGGTGGCGGCGCAAGGCCGCGCAGGTCTGAGTGTTGACCTCTTCCGGCAACCGGGCCTGCCCATGATCGACGGGCGCGGTCAGATCTGGTGGCCCGGTGCCTGCGACCTGAACGCGTTGAGGGATTACACATTGGGTCATCAGGTGACCGAAACCTATGATTTCACACGCGCCATAGCACAAGCGGCAAGGGAGTTCGCCCCGGATCTGTTCATTGTTACCGGCCCCGGCACCACTTTGGGCGGTGCCGTTGCGCAATCCCTGATCCTTGCCGATTGGGCAGGATTGTCGGACAAGTCCACCTTTCAATCCCACCAAAGCAAAACGCCGATCCTGTGCTCGATGGGCATGGACGATCAGAGGAAAAGGGTGACCTGAACACGCGGGACCTACGATTAATGCACGAAATGCAGCCGGTCGAATTCCCGTCGCCAGGCCGAGACGTCTGACAGAATTTGTTCGCCGTTGATGCCTCGATTGATCAGGTCAGCCAAACGCTCTGCGTCTCCGGAGGTCATGCCCCAACGCACCAATTCCGGCGTTCCGATCCTCAGACCATTCATATCTCCGTCCACCGGGTCGACTGGCAAACCGATACCACAGGCGAGGAATCCGCTTTTGCGCAGTTTCTTGGACACAGCCTGCCCACCGCCATAGGGCGCTGCCAAAATCGCGAATTGGTGAGAGTTGGTAAACCCATGTGCACCAGCAAAGGCGGGAACACCTTTCGCATCCAGTGCCTTTGCCAGCGCCTGTGACATCGAGATCATCTCTTGCGCGTAAGCCACCCCATAATCCTTCCAATCCAGCATGGTGACCGCAAGCGCCGCCGTCTTGGCGGCGTCGAAATTGGCCGTCATTCCGGGGAATGCGATGGAATCCAGCGCCTTGGCGATTTCAGGATCATTCGAAACAATCAGACCTCCGGCCGGCCCGCCAAGGCTTTTGTAGGTGCTCATGGTCATGAAATGCGCGCCCTCTTTCAACGGGTTGGACCACGCGCGCCCAGCAATGATGCCGCATTGATGGGCGGCATCGAACATGACCTTGGCACCGGTTTCATCGGCAATGGCGCGCACTTCGGCGACCGGGTGTTCAAAAAGGTTCAGACTTCCACCAATCGTGATCAGCTTGGGTCGCTCGGTTTTTGCGAGGTCGCGTAGCCGATCCAGATCAACGGTATAGCCGTCGGCGTTAACGGGGGCTTCAATCGTACGCAGACCAAACAGCCCCGCACATCCAGCCAAATGGTGCGTCACATGCCCGCCAATCGATGCAGGCGGCGCGATAATTGTGTCACCCGGCTTACAGGTCGCCATAAAGCCATAGAGGTTGGCAATCGCGCCTGAAGGCACCCGAACTTCTGCAAATTTGGCGTCAAAGACGTCGGCGCACAGCTCTGCGGCGATGATTTCGATCTCTTCGATCGCCTCCAGCCCCATTTCATATTTGTCACCGGGATAACCCAGCGACGGTCGGGATCCGATCCCGGAAGACAAAAGCGCTTCGGCCTTGGGATTCATCACGTTTGTTGCCGGGTTGAGGTTGAAACACTCCTCTTCATGTATCCGGCGGTTCTCTTCCGCCAGATGTTCTATCCGGGCAAGCAGATCTTCCGAAGATGTCGAAGCTGCCTTTGCCGCAATGTCCTGAACCAGGGTTTCGCTGGTGGCAGGCACCCAATCTCTTTGTGCAAGTGTCATCTGACATCCTCCTGTTTTTTGCACTCTGACTGCAGCGGCGTGACATCGCAAAGCAGAATTGCTATTTCTTGGCGTAGAAAAACTAAGGCTAATGAAATGAGCGTCGCTCCGAAACGACCCAAGGGCCCTCCGTTGAACGCCATGCGCGCCTTTGAGGCAGCGGCCCGCCACATCAGCTTTGTGGCGGCAGCCGAAGAGTTAAACGTCACGCCGGGCGCGATTTCTCAGCACATCAAGGCGCTGGAAGGTTGGGCAGGTACGCCGCTTTTTCGTCGCAATGCCCAAGGTGTTGAGCTCACGCCCGAAGGGAAGTCTCTGGTCGCGGAGTTCACCGCGGCTTTTGACCAATTGGCCGATGCCGCCCGAGCACTGCGTAACCTCAAACCCAAGGTTGATTTTCACATCGCGGCCCTGCCTGCCGTGGCCCAACTCTGGCTGCCCAAAAGGCTGCGGCGGATCAGAGCACAGCTGCCAGATGTCAATTTTTCCGTAACCGCGCTGGAAAACCCACCCAGCCTTTCACGAGAGATGTTCGATCTATCGATCTTCTTCTCGAAGCCTCACAACTCCCCCAACCAAGTTGTCCTTAGCCGGGATGAAATCGTCCCGGTGTGTGCGCCTATTCTTTTGGACCGGGCAAAAGGCGCGAACGGATTTCAGGGCATTCCGCTGCTCCATGATCAGATTTGGAAAGATGATTGGGCAACGTGGTCCCAAGGCACTTGTATTCATGTGAATGATGAAAGAAGCGGCCCTCGGTTCTCGCTTTACAGTCTTGCTGTCGAAGAGGCCAAGGCAGGTGCAGGCGTGTTGATGGGGCATTTGTGTTTGATCGAAGATGCTCTGGCCACCGGAACGCTAGCGGCACTGCACACAGATCCCTGCCCGACAAGCTTGTCCCTCGTTGTCGAGCTACCACATCAATCACGCAGAAGAGCCGAAACAGATCAGGTCGTTGCCCTTTTGTCAGATTGAGTGAATGTCCAATGCAACCTAAGAAGAAATATACTGTATCCCTCTTCAAAGGCCCAGAATCCTTACACCGCGACCTTAGCAAACATGGCCAAGCGCGACGGGTTTGCCAACGCGGAAGCCGAAAGCGCAAGACGAGATTTGACCGATGATTTCACCTTTCAGGTAGATCGGTTCAAGGCCCAACGGTACTGCGCCGCGAGTAAATGGCCGCTTTCGCATCGCTGTTCAAAACCAATCCAGACCGGACAACCAGTCTTTGCCTGCCTTGATTGATAGTCTCGCTGCCTGATCAATATGCGATAGCAACCAGACTTCCCTAGCTGGATATCTAGCGTCACCTTCTGGTTCGACTTCTCTGAATCGCGCGTCACCTGATGCTATCGCACGTGGCAAAAGTGTCTTCCCAATTCCTTCTGCCACGGCCTGCATCCCCGTCTCAGCATCTGCGACTTTCAGATTGGTGCGCAGTCCGGAAGATATTGCAGCGCTTTCAAGCCAACGCGCCTGCGGCAGGTCCAAATGTGCATCGTCATAGGTGATCCACCTCAACTCTGCATGTTGATCCGGTGAGATGAAGCTTGCCGCGTAGGTCGCGAAAGAAAGCTCCCCGAGTTTTTGCGCTTTGGTTCGCAAACCTCCCTCCGACGGACGGGCAAAGCGCACCGCAAGATCCGCCTCCAGTTTCGACAGGTCCAAGTTGTATGAAGTCGGAACCAACTCAACAGTAAGGCTTGGATGCAAACGCTCCAAAGCACCAAGGCCAGGGACGAGAAGGCGATTCACGATAATTGGCACGGAGCTTATGCGTACGCTGCCCGTAACACCATCTGCGCTCTTACCTGATATGTCTCTAAGTGCCGCGTTACTTGCCTCGATAGTTTCCGCATGAATCAAGATTTGCAGTGCAGCGTCCGTTGGTTCGTACCGTCCCTTGGCACTGCGCAAGAACAACGTGGTTTCCAACGACTGCTCAAGCGCCTTGATCCTACGGGCCACCGTTGTTTCGCTTACACCAAGCGCCCGTCCTGCTTGAATGAGCTTTCCCTCGCGGTAAAGCGCCAGGAGATGTTTAATATCGTTCCAATCGTGGCCCTGCATTTTTGCAGAGTAGATCGTCCAAATTGCCGACTCAACCTTCGGATTTGATGTGGCAGTCTTGCTTACAGATAACTTTTTGGAGGCCAGAAATGAAGTTCATCATCCTGTTCGAAGACGCACCAGACGCTGACCCCGATATCCGCAAAACGCATATGGCGAAGCACCTCGATTTCCTCGAGCGAAACGCAGACAATATTGAGGCTGCTGGCCCATTGTCTGACGCAGACCGGCAAGGACGCGACGGATTATGGATCGTTGAAGCAGATTCCGAGGGCGATGTGGACAAACTGGTGCATGAAGATCCATTTTGGCCGACTGGCCTAAGGAAGTCGTATTCGATCATCAAATGGAACCGTGTCTTTGCAGACGGCTTGAGCCTGATCCAACCAGATTGAGACATCAGCTTCCAGGTATGGCGAAGCGGACATTGCGATGTTCGATTTAGGGTTGCCAACGGTCTATCCAGCGCGCTCCGGAAACAGCAGCGTGAACCCCAACTCGCTGGTTCAGCGTCGCCTCATGGCCAACACACGCATCCACTGCAAAGAATATCAGCTTAGGGTCCTTTGGCGATTGTGCGGTAAAGGTCGACTTTGACATCCGGATCGGCGGTCAGCGCCTTGGCGACCGCGTCTATTTGATATGACCCATGAACAGATTCGATCATTTTGCACTCGATGGCCGATTGCCCGCCATGTTTGTAACGGTGTATCAGCTTGGCTCGGTCACTGCTGCAGCGCGGTCGCTTGGTATGTCCCAATCGTCGCTCAGTAATGGTTTGAACCGGTTGCGCGCCGTCACCGGGGATGAGTTGTTCGTTCCGCTGGGCCGTGGCATCACGCCCACTGCGAGAGCGGATGAGCTGATTGACGAGGCGCGGTGGATTCTCGATGCCATGGAGCGGTTCGTGCAGGCGGAAAGCTATGACCCCGCCTCAGACGAAGCCGCCTTTTCCATCGCTGCCAGCGATTACGAAATCGAGCTGGTTATCAATCCGCTGGCACGGCAACTGAGAGAGCAGGCACCCGGGCTTCAGCTTGTCGTTATGCGCGCCTATAGTCAGGACGAATGGGCCAGCCTGCTGCGCCGGAATGAGACGGATCTGGTTCTGTCCGTGGAACTAAAATCCGAAGAAACCGACCTCATTCAGCAGCGCATCATCACCCATGACCGGGATATCTGCTACTTCAACGCGGCCCATCGGGGGCCGCCCGATACGCTGGACCGCTATTGTGCGGCCCATCACATCATCATGTCGCCGCACCGTTTCCGAAAGACTGAAGTGGACAGGACGCTGGCCGAGCTTGGGCGCGACCGGCATATCGCAATGAGCTTGCCCAGCTTCTCGATGGTCGCCTCGCTGCTGCGCGGCACGGATTGCGTCGCACTCATGCCGTCCAACCTGCAGAACACCACCTTCAGGGGTTTCGCGTCTTGTCCAGTACCGTTCGAACAGCCTGCAGAATCGATTGCCCAAACCTGGCACATCAGATCCAGTGCCTCGCCGCGACACCGATGGATTCGCGCGCAGAAACAATCCATTTGTGCGACCCGGACACGCAAAGCTTGACCCATTGCAAACCCACAATGTCACAACTAGGCCAGCGGGGGCCTCTACACCTTCAAAGCCTTTGAGTTTTCGTCAGAAATTTGGACCCTCCTTTTAGTGACGAAAACAAGAGGTGGACCCAACCGAATCCGCCCTTTCAGATCTGGCTATTCGGGCAGGTATTTCTCCGACCAGCTTGTTCCGGCGGCACCGTTTGCGATCATTTGATCGATTTTTGCGTCGGCATATCCCAGCCGCGCCAGGATAGATCTGGTGTGGTCGCCGTATTTTGGCATTGGTCCGGGAATGGTGATTTTACCACTGGAAGGACGAACAGCGTTCGGCGCAACAAGATCACACCATCGGCCCATCGGATGTTGATCGTGGCGGATAACGCGGAACGTTGCCTTCTGAAGGTCGACATCGCCCTTACTTTCAAGCTGCAGTGCCTTGTCGCGCGTCTCATGCAGCGACGCCAGTGGAACCACTGTGCTTTGACCTTTTGCGAATGCATCTTGCCAAAAGGACAGAGGTTTCGTCTTGAAGCGCTCCACCAATAGCGCGTGCAGGTCGTCCAGCGGTGCATCCTCCAGATCGGCCAGTTCGGAAACCCTAGCAAGTGCCGCTTGCCGCTCGGTCGGCGCAGCAAAGAACATCCATTGATCCGCAGCTTCGTAGCAATGGTAGAACGGACCCCAACCCAAGGCCTCACGGCCTGCGGGTTCGTCAAAGGGCGCACGACCGTTATAGTCATACATGAACTGTGCCTGAATAAGGTTACCTGCCGCCGCCAGAGACGCCCGGGCAATGCCACCTTTCCCTGTTTCACGCAGCCGCCACAGCGCGCTACCCAATGCCACGCAGGCGCAGAAACCGGTCAAGACATCTATGGTTCCGAAATGAGCATGTTCTTCGGGCGTGTTCATGCCGCCGCCAAAGCGCACCATGACACCGGTCGCCGCCTGTGCCAGATCATCGTAACCTAGGTGGTCGGACTTCGGCCCACGTATCGGCCCCCCAAACGCGTCAAGTTGAACCAGAATGAGGCGCGGGTTGATCGCTTTGAGGCGTTCAGGAGTAAGTCCCAGCTTGTCGCGCTGTTGATCCGTGCCGTTCATCGTGATCACGTCAGACTCGGCGATGAGCTTGGCCAGAACCTCCTGCCCATCGTCGCTGCGCAGGTTCAGCAGAATGCTTTCCTTGCCCCTTTGGGCGTGGATGCCGAATACGACCGTGTTCCAGGGATCAACCGATGGCTCAACCGGCTGCACCAGCGTCACATCAGCCCCGTATCGCGTCAGAGTTGACCCAATGGTCGGTCCTGCAATGACATTGGTCAGGTCCAGAACTTTCAGCCCGTCCAACCAGCCGCCGCTGCCTGTGACGCCGTTGGCCCGTGGAGCCTCGGCCAGCAACGCGTCCAATTCCGCAGCCGTTGGGCCAATTTTGTCCGCCGCCGCTTTGTCCTCGGACAACCAGGCCACGTTGCCCATCTGGCGCATCTCACCGTGCCGGGCATCCTCGACCCGAAGAACCAGCCCCGAGGCCAATGCATGTGGGTCCGCCAACCATTCCTTGCTGAAACGCTGTGCCGTCGCAGGTGCCTTTGCAGTTCCGAAAATCTCTTCCCACTCATGCGCCGGGCGGCTCAGGAACGCCTGTTTCATGGCCGTGGATACGCGCTCTCGGTCCGATGCCCCAACCGGGTAGTTCCGCATCGACCATTCTGCGGGCCAATCCTTGGTGTCGAGATAGGCCGAAAAATCAGGCAATTCATCCGCCAGTTCGTTCAACCCCAACGCTTCCAGCACGCGGCGCGGGTGGGTCGCAACCGACCCGGAGACCACATAGAACCCGCGCCCATCCGAGCAGGTATAGGTTCGATAAAACGGGTCCAGGAATTCTGACAGTTCGTCGAACTCAAGGTTCATTGGCAAGCCTTCAGCGGCTCGCCGGTCCAGCTCGACCTCGCGCGGGGATTTGTAGCGTTCAGGATAATCCTCGATCTGTTCGCAATTGTAGATCAAACCCTCCAGCAGAGCTGAAGCCAGAGGGACTTCGATATGGTCGCCACCGTTCCTGTCCCGAGCATTCAAAGCAAACAGAACTGCCATGGCCCCGAAGCTTGCACCGTAAGCCGAAGCCAGGGTCAGCGGCGTGAATGAAGGATTTATTCCCATGAGGCGCCGGTTGAGCCCCATATCGGTGAACTGTCCGGTATAAGCGGCGATCACAGCCTCCCAAGCGGGCAAGCCAGCCAATCCGTCATCGGTCGAGGCGAAACCTGGCATCGACAAATATACCAACTGATCGTTCACAGCGTGCAATGCGTCCGGACCCAATCCTAGTCGATCCATCACGCCGGGCCGGAAGTTTTCCAAAACCACGTCTGCGCGCTTGGCCAATTCCATTGCAGCGTCGCGCCCTTCAGCACTTTTCAGGTCCAGCGTCAGGGTTTTCTTCCCGCGCGAAATCATACGGAACGCAGGATCGTCGAAGGCGGGGCCATTAGGTGGATCGATCCGGATTACCTCTGCCCCCATATCGGCCAGCATCATGCCGACCAATGGGGCCGCGAGATATTGACCGAAATCAAGCACACGAACGGAAGACAAAGGGCGGTCAGACATTCGGACCTCTCATAAAGGTTTATCATGGGCGGATGTTTGTTGAGTGAACCTACCCACCACAATTGCTAAAATCCACTGGCGAAAACCTGATACAGTCTATAAATTTTTGTTATGGAAAGAGTGATACGCCCCATATCCGGTTCGCTGAATGCCCTGCTTGTTCTTGAGGTCGTGGTGCGCCACTCCAACCTGTAACGCGCGGCCGAAGAGCTGGGGCTAAGCCAGCCAGCTGTCTCAAGGCACGTATCGACTCTTGAATACCGGTTGGGAATGCCCCTGTTCGAGCGAAACAACAACCAGATTACCCCGACCGCCAGCGCTGAGCGGTTGGCCGATGCAGTGTCTCTTGGATTCGGGCATCTCGATCAGGTTTGGAATGAGATCTCATCGCCACCCGAAAGGACGGAGGTAACGCTGGCCTGCACCTATGGCTTCGCCGACCAATGGTTGATGCCGCGGTTCTCTGATCTCAGAAAACGTTTGGAAGGCGCACAGGTTCGCGTGGTGACAACCGACCAGCTTGGGGATATTGACCTCAGCCGCTTGGACGCGGCGGTGGTTTGGGACATCTCACGCTTGCCAGAGAGACCATTTTTTCCACTCGTAAAATCTGAAGTCTTTCCGATCTGCAGCCCGGATTTCCTGGCATCGCATCCCGAGGCTTCATGTTCGATAGAAACTGTGCCGCCCGAGTTGTTTTTGCATTTTGATGTCAGAGATTCCGGCTTCATGACATGGGCAAAGTGGTTTGCGTTGGCCAAGCGTGATGCACCCACATTTCGACACACTTCGAATTTCGATGCCTACCCTTTTCTCTTGCAGGCCGTAGAAGCCGGGGATGGTATCGGCTTGGGGTGGCATGGGCTTGTAGACCAGGCTCTCGCGACGGGGCGAATATTACGCCTTGGTCCAAGCCTGTCAGACCGGAAAGTGACTTACTTTTTACAGCACCGCCCTATCCGCAACAAAGACAGTTTGCTCGCGAAGATGCTGAATTGGTTCAGAGAGATCGCTGAAGTTTAGTGTTGCAAATGTCTGGTTAGGAGGAAAGCCCGGAGGTCATTGGGTACAAAATGGTCCTGAAGGAGCACACACCCCCGCTGGCCTTGATGTGCCATTGAGGGATTGCACACAACCTGACCGGAGGCATCTATTGAAGAGATTGGCGGATTGGCCTGGATTTGGCTAAGAACGTGTTCCAGGTGCACAGAACGGATCAGACGGGTCGCGCTGTTCTTTGGAAAAGGAAAGTCTACCGGGTGCCGGCTGCCAACGCGTAGAGCGCGTACCGCTGCGAAGCGGCGGGAACGAAGGAGGACGATGGGCGGTATGGCATCAGGATCGTGTGACCGGATCGGGAAATCTAGCTTGCGGCAGAGTGCTTCGAGCACGGGGTTTTGAAATGGACCGGATCCGCTTACGCCATACCGACCAGCGGCATGGGCAAAGGCCGCACAACAGGCCGAACACATGTCAGTGCTCGGACCAAGGCCGAAGACCGAACAAGTTTAGGACGTCTACATAGTTCTAAAAGGTTTTTGTGGGCCACATTGGTGGGGTGCTTGAGCTGATTGCCCCTGTTTTCCCGCTGCTCGCGTATGTCGATTCACCTTAGATTGCTGAAAGAAATGCTGTCAAAACAGCAGCATCAAACCGGGACAGGCCCAGTTCCATTAAGTCACTAGTTGAAACGCGGCTGTTGAACATCTCCGGTGATGATCGCAATCCGTTCGAGAGAAGACAGCAGTTTCGAAGTATCGCCACCCTCGCAAAGCAACATGCAATTCGTTTCAGCCATTCCACGGTTAGAGCCGCGAATGTCTTTCAGGGCTGAAATAAAGTAGCGTTCCTCATCGGTTATTTGCTGTACACAACCTTCACAGCGAGGGTTGGAATAAGTGAACAGTCGGATGCGACTACGGCGCATATCGTTGAGTGCAATCAGGATGGCGTTTGCGATTGTGGCTCCAAATGGAACCGGGAACACCTGCTCTGCACGACGGAACGCCTCGACCCAAGCCTCACTCGCTGGATCAGCAAATGCCAGGAAAAAATGACGGGCGATCTCAAGCACGTGCAACTCGAATTCATCGAAATCACAATCTGCAAGGCGATTATGTGCACTTCGATCCGAGATGTGATCTTTGGTCGAGCCGCGTGGTGGCTGCGATACTGGGCCCATGCCCCATTCCTTCCTGACAAAATCAATGCTGCCTGGCGATGAGAGCACGAAACGGCTGGGCACGCTTTCCTGACTTTTTCTATCGGGTTTGTCAAGGGGCACTTGTCACAGGGCCAATTTGCTGTTTGGGTGATTACAGGCAGCCAGGTTTCCCCAGCTGAGACAGTGAACCAACAGGGAAACCATCATGACCGAAGCCGCCAAAGAAGCCATTCTGGATATCAGAAACCTTTCGATCAAGTTGCCTAAGGGCGCGGATCGAAAACATGCGGTTGAAGACGTCTCACTAACGCTTCGCCGCGGCGAGATCACCTGCATCGTTGGCGAAAGCGGGTCGGGAAAGTCGGTCATGACCAGTGCAATTATGAACGATGTGCCGCCACGGCTGGCGGTCGCTTCGGGCGAGGTTCTGTTTAATGGAAACAATGTGTTGCAGTTCTCGCAAGCCGAATTGAACGAAATGCGCGGTGCCCGGATATCGATGATCTATCAGGAACCGATGGCGGCCCTGAACCCGGCAATCAAAATCGGCAAACAAGTCGATGAGGTGTTCAAGTTGCACCGCCCCGAAATCTCAAAAGATGATCGGCGCGCTGAAACGCTGAAACTGCTGGAGCAGATGAAACTACCAACCCCTGAACGAATTTACGACAGCTATCCGCACCAGGTATCAGGTGGTCAATGTCAGCGGATCGTGATTGCGATAGCCCTGGCCTGCAAACCGGACGTCTTGATCGCGGATGAACCGGCAACGGCGTTGGATGTCACGACCCAGAAAGAGATTCTGGCGCTTATCAATGACCTGAAGGAAGTCTACGACAACGCTACCGTCTTTATCACGCATGATTTTGGAGTCGTCGCCGATGTTGCCGACCGGGTTGCTGTGATGTGCTGGGGTAAGATCATCGAACAGGGCACAACCGAAGAGATTCTGATGCACCCCAAAGAGGACTACACCAAGCTGTTGGTCGATGCGATGCCGTTGCTGGAAACGACACGAACTCCAGATCCAGCACGCAACGACGCCCCGATCGTTGAGGTCAAATCGATGCACAAGGTGTATGGAGCGGGGCCAAAACAGGTTCATGCGCTCAAGGATGCCAGTTTCTCGCTGCGCAGAGGTGAAACTCTCGGCGTTGTGGGTGAAAGCGGTTCAGGAAAGTCAACGCTGGCCAAGGCGTTGATCCGATTGACCGAGCCCACCCAAGGCACCGTTTTGATCAATGAACACGACTTTCTGGCTCTGCAACACAAGCCATTGCAACAGGCACGGCGTGAGATTCAGATGATTTTTCAAGACCCTTACGGCTCTTTGAACCCAACGCAAACGGTGGGCAATATCATCACCCGTGGGCCAACGCTGCAAGGCATGAGCGGCCGTGAAGCTAAACAGAAAGCCATGGAACTTCTTGAACTGGTAGGATTGAAACCTGAGGCCTACTACCGGACGCCCCGAAATTTCTCGGGCGGGCAACGCCAGCGCATCGGCATCGCGCGTGCTTTGTCGATGAACCCGGATGTAGTAATCGCTGATGAATCCGTCTCGGCGCTGGACCTGTCAATCCAGAAACAAGTCCTACGATTGATGAACGACCTGCAGAAACGATATCAGATGGCGATCATTTTCATCACCCACGACTTGCGTGTTGCAGCCCAGATCTCTGACTACATCACCGTGATGGAAAAAGGGGTGATGGTTGAATTCGGCCCCGCAGACGAGGTCTTCAGCTCACCAAAACACGACTATACCCGCAAGCTGCTGGATGCAGCTCCGGGACGGGACTGGCATCCACCGCGCCTCAGTGTGGAGGAAGCTGATCGAATTGCTCAGAGCATCGAGCGGGTTTAATCTGATCTGTCAGGTGATCGGATACGATAGGCGTGGGTAAACACATCGCATTCGGATCGTTTGGCGTTGGCAACAAGCGTCAGACCGGCCTGGTCCGCCAATCCGACCGCATAAGCCGAAGGTGAGGACACCGCGATCAGCATCGGACACCCCATCGCTGCGGTTTTCTGCACCAGCTCGACCGACACGCGTGAGGTCATCACAATCGCACTGGAAGCCGGATCGCCACCGCTTCGGATCAATGCCCCCAAAAGCTTGTCCAATGCATTGTGACGCCCAACGTCTTCGCGAACCATCAGGATACCTTGTCCAGGCCGCAGAAGACCGGCTGCGTGGACCATTCTGGTACGGTCGTGAAGCACTTGATGATCACGCAGAAGATCTGTCGCCACAGCTACTTCTGCGGCCTCTGCCCGAAACGCCCGGTCGCTGATGCGGGCAACGGGTCTTATGGCTTGCTCCAGACTGTCAACCCCGCACAAACCGCATCCAACCGGGCCCATCATCGACCGCCGCCGAGCGCTGACTTTCTGTCGCGCTGAAGCTTTCAGCCAGAGTCGTGCTTCGATCCCGGTTTCATGCGCCACTTGTTCGAAAGCCTCGATTTCCTCAGGGTCTGAGATAAACCCTTCGGTCATTGCAAATCCGTAAGCAAAATCCTGTATATCTGTGGGCGATGCCATCATGACCGCCGCTGTCGCCCCGTCAAAAACCAGCGCAACTGGTGTTTCCTGCGCCAGCACTAGCTGTTTGGTGGTCTCCAAAGGGATGCCCACTGCCGAAACGGTTTCGCATGCAGCATAACGGACCTTAGGGCTATCTCGAAACGGAGCGGTCATTGCGCAGACGCCCGGTCCAATGCTTGCAAACCTCGTTCGTTCAACGCGAAAAAGAGCTTCTGCGAGCGCTCCCCCCGTTCTTCCAGATCGATCAGACGATGCTCGTCTGCCAGAACTACACATTCCCGCAGCACCAAGGCATGCGCCACGCCCAACCGCACCGAAAAACTGCGGCTGTCCTTCGACACGCCAAGATACGCGGCTGCCAAAACACCGGCACCCAGCGGGCTGAGGCTCTCTTCATTCTGCGCAAGCAGTTCCGAGACGGTTTGCATCATCGCCACCTGCATACTCAGCCCTCCACCCGACGAAACCGGACTGCCACTGATTTGGAGGCCGGGGTGAAACTTTTTTCTCCAAAAGTTTGATGGGGCACCAGCACGTTCAGTTCCGGATAGTATCCAGCCACACACCCGCGCGGAATGTCATAGGGGACAAGGCGGAATCCTTCGGCAACGCGGTCGATCCCATCATCGTGACATCCGACAACGTCTGTCCTTTCACCCGCCTCAAACCCCAGCAGAGCAATATCTTTGGGATGCATGAATACCACCTTCCGCTCGCCATAGACACCGCGATAGCGATCATCCATGCCGTACACTGTGGTGTTGTACTGATCGTGCGAGCGGAAAGTCTGCAGCACAAAAACCTGATCGTCGCTCTGCACCCGTTGCCACTCGGTCTGGTCCGGCAATTCGGCGTCCGAGAAATTGGCGCGGCTGGTCGGTGTTTTCCATTCCCGTTCAGCAGCGCTGTTATAGAGGTGGAAACCACGCGGTTTGCGCACCGCATCGTTGTAGTTGTCAAACCCGGGCAAGACCCGCTGAATCAAGTCTCGAATACGGTCATTGTCATCTGACAGATCATCCCAATCCACCACACTATTTCCGACCGTCGCCTTTGCGATACCGGCTACAATCCGAACCTCTGATCGCAACTCCTTTGAAGCGGGCAGGTTGATCCCTCCTGAACCGTGCACCATCGACATGGAATCCTCGACTGTCACAATCTGGCGAACTCCAGCCGAGTTTCGGTCAATCTCAGTCCGTCCAAGACAGGGCAGAATGAATGAGAGTTTGCCGGGCAACAAATGCCCGTGGTTCAGCTTTGTTGCGATATTGACAGTCAAATCCAAGTCACACAGAGCCTGTGCAATCAGGCGGCTGTCGGGTGTGGCGCGCGCAAAATTTCCACCCAGTGCGATGAACGCTTTGGCCTGTCCGTTCAGCATGGCACCAATCGCGTGCAGAACATTATGGCCGGGATCGCGCGGCATCGGTACGCCTAGTTCCCGCTCCATTGCGTCCAGCAGTGATGCAGGGGCTTTTTCATTTATCCCTACGGTCCGATCCCCCTGCACGTTGGAATGACCGCGCACCGGACACAGACCCGCCCCGGGCCGTCCAATATTACCGCGCATCAACATGACGTTGGTGATTTCCCGGATCATTGGAACTGAATGTTTATGTTGCGTGACCCCCATGGCCCACGTGGTGATCACCTTGTCCGAAGCCATGTAGATCGCTGCAGCTTCTTCGATTTCTGCACGTGTCAAACCGGATTGCTCTTCGATCTTTTTCCAGGACGTTCGCTCGACAACAGCGCGATAAGCGTCAAACCCGTGAGCGTGTTCCGCAAGGAATCTATGGTCCAGAACCGAGGCCCGGCCTGTTGCCAGCGCCGCATCATCTGCCGCAAACAAGACCTTGGCGATGCCACGGAAAATAGCCATGTCGCCACCCAGACGCGGGCGATAGTAATCGGTCGAGGTCGCCTCTGACCCATTGCGGATCATCTCTAGCTTGTTTTGCGGATCAGCAAAGCGGTGCAGGCCCTTTTCCTTGAGCGTGTTGAATACCACAACACGCGCGCCGCGCTGCGTGGCCTTTCGCAGATCGGCCAGCATACGCGGGTGGTTTGTACCAGGGTTCTGGCCCACTACGAAAATCGCGTCCGCCTTTTCGAAATCCTCCAGCAGCACGGTCCCCTTGCCGATTCCGATGGATTCTATAAGCGCGACGCCACTGGCCTCGTGGCACATATTCGAGCAATCAGGGAAGTTATTGGTGCCATACAGGCGTACAAACATTTGATAGAGAAACGCCGCCTCGTTACTGGCCCGGCCCGAAGTATAGAACTCTGCCCGGTTCGGATCGTCCAGAGCGTTTAGCGCAGCACCGATTTCAGCAAAGGCTGTATCCCAATCGACCTCTTCGTATCTGTCCGTATCCGGGTTATAGCGCACCGGATGGGTCAATCGGCCTTGATGCTCCAGATCATAATCCGCCCAGTCTCGCAGTTCCGTTACGGTATGTTGTGAAAAGAATTCAGGCGTGACGCGGGCTTTGGTCGCTTCCCATGCAACGGCCTTGACGCCGTTTTCGCAGAACTCGAACGAAGATCCATGTTCCGGATCACCCCAAGCGCAACCAGGACAATCGAAGCCATCCGGTTGGTTCGCTTTCAGCATGGTTCTCGCGCCCGACAGAGGCTTACCGCTGCCCATCAATTGCCGACCAACACTTTTGAGTGCACCCCACCCGCCAGCGGCTTTCGAGCTTTTGTCGATGCAGTTTCTTTTTGCCATGTCGCACTCTGCCTGCCGCGCGAACACAAGTGGTCCGCAACGTACTAATAAATATATATTTTCCGATATTGCTGCGTGCCTCAAACCGGTTCTATCCGGAATGATCAGCAAGTGGCTGTCTCACGCTTAGATGCGGTGGAATGACGTTTGTGTCAATCACATGAGGCTGTTTTTGATAACTAATTTGTATTGTATTTCTGATTTCACAATAAGCTACTTAAATCACTGCCTCTGTTTTGATCCAGTTCTGACCACGTAGATCAAAGCAGCCGCCAACAATACAGCCATCGCATACCAAGTCAGCGCATAAGAAAGATGCGAGTTGCTGAACCTGATCACAGTCAGCCCTCCGCGCGGCCAGACACTCGGTTCATCCAAAAGTTCGGAATCCAGGAAAAAAGGCAAGGTTTTGCCGAGTTTGCGCGCCGTCGACATGGCCTGCGTGTCGCGTGACACCCAGCGTTCGATTTCAGGCCTGTTGTCCTCCATCAAGGTACCGCCGGGGGCATCGGGCCTCAGTAACCCTGTAACCATTGTCTGTGGTGCCGCCCATCGGTCAGGGTCCTTGCGGTCGGGAGGAACAAATCCCCGGTTCACCCAAAGGATACCGGCCTCAATCTGCATTGGTGCCATCACCCAATAACCGGACCCGATTTCTGTGACGGCTTTGACCAGTACCGGTTCAACATCGAGAAACTCGCCGTCCACCGAGACCCTCAGATATGCGTGCCGATTTGGGTCAAAGTGCGAGGGCAGGTCAAACGGACCACCAAACGCCCTTTCCTCAACGGCCGTGATCAAATCCTGTTTCCACGCCAAACGTCGCATCTGCCAGTTGCCCAACAACACAAATACGACAATCAACGCTGCTGACAGCACCAACAGTACCGCCGTGACCCAAAAGGGTCGACGCGCTACCGTTTGCTTATTCATGGCAGGTTACGGACCCGCTCGATCTGCTCATGTGCGGGCATCATGTTTTCATCGAGATTGAACATGACCCAGATCGATCCGGCCATCACGATCACCAGTAGTAACACCGTCAAACCCAGTGACATGGCCTGCCAACCGGCCTCGACCTTCAGTGAGACATGCAGGAAATAGTGAATATGCACCATCATCTGCGCAGCGCCCAGCGTGAAGATGATCGCAATCGCCCAGCCCGTGCTATCCATGACATCGCCCATTACGATCCAGAACGGGATCAATGTCAGGACCACCGACAACAGAAAACCGATCATGTAGGATTTGAAGGTACCGTGACCAGCTTGCGCATGATCGCTCATAGCAGAACCCCAGTTAAATAAACCAATGAGAAAACACCGATCCAGATCAGATCGAGGAAGTGCCAGAACAGTGACAGACACATTACCCGGCGTTTGTTTTCATGGGTGAGCCCGTGTTGACCCAACTGGATCAGCAGAACGATCAACCAGACGCTGCCTCCTAAGACGTGCATTCCGTGGGTGCCCACGAGGAAGAAGAACGACGAAAGGAAAGCGCTTGCGCCGGGTCCTGCCCCGATATGGATAAGATGGCTGAATTCCTTGAACTCAAGGAACAGGAATGCTGCGCCAAACAACCCGGTGACAATCAGCCAAAGCACCGTGCCTTTCTGGTCATCCATGTCCATACGCAATACGGCAAACCCATAGGTTATCGATGAAAACAGCAGCATGAAGGTCGCCACCAGGATCATCTCGATCTCGAACAGGTCCACCGGTGCAGGGCCGGCAGCATAGTTCTGACCCAGCACCGCGTAGGTCGCGAAGAGGATGCCGAAGATCAGGCAATCGCTCATCAGATAGATCCAGAAGCCCAACATGGTTCCGGTTTCGTGATGATGTTCTGCGTGATCATCCCCGTGATAAGGGTCTTCAATCACAAAGAACTCTTTTGGTGTACCGCTTGATGTATCCGTCATTACGCTGAAGTCCCCGCCAGCAGTTGTGTCCGCTGGTTTTCAATTTCGCTCACTTCCTCCGCGGGGACATAATAATCGCGGTTATAGTTGAACGTGTGTCCGATGCCGTAAAGCAGCGTCATTGCAAAGCTGAGCGCGGCCAGCCACCAGACATGCCAGACCAGGGCAAAGCCCATCACCGTCAGGAACCCGGCCATCACGATGCCAGTCGCTGTATAACGTGGCATATGGATCGGCACGAACCCCTCTGTCGGGCGCACAAATCCTTCACGCTTCATCTGGGTGAAGGCATCCAACTCATAGACGCGAGGGGTAAATGCAAAGTTGTAGTAAGGCGGAGGTGATGAAGTAGACCATTCCAGCGTGCGCCCATTCCATGGGTCGCCTGTGGTGTCTCGCAGTGCGTCGCGTCGCAGGATCGAGACGATGATCTGCACGATAAAGGCCGCGATCCCTGCTGCCACGAACAGGGCACCGACAAGCGCGATGATGAAGTAGACCGAATAGAACGTATCCTCGAACTGGCTGATACGACGGGTTACGCCCATCAGGCCCAGCACATAGAGCGGCATGAAGGCGAGGTAAAAGCCGATGAGCCAGCACCAGAAGCTGACCTTGCCCCAGAACGGCTCCAGCTGGAAGCCGAACGCCTTGGGCCACCAGTAGATGATACCCGCAAAGATCCCGAACACTACGCCACCGATGATCACATTGTGGAAATGCGCGATCAGGAACAGCGAGTTGTGCAGTACGTAGTCCGCCGGAGGAACGGCCAGCAACACGCCGGTCATACCGCCGATCACGAAGGTCAGCATGAAACCCATGACCCACAGCATCGGGGTCTCGAACCGGATGCGTCCCTTATACATGGTGAACAGCCAGTTGAAGATCTTGGCACCGGTCGGGATCGAGATGATCATCGTGGTGATACCGAAGAAAGCGTTCACGTTGGCCCCTGCCCCCATGGTGAAGAAATGGTGCAGCCAGACGATATAGCTGAGCACCATGATCACGCAGGTCGCGTAAACCATCGAGGTATAGCCGAACAGCCTCTTGCCGGTGAAGGTCGGCACGATTTCCGAGAAGATACCAAAGATCGGCAGGATCAGAATGTAGACCTCGGGGTGGCCCCAGATCCAGATCAGGTTCACATACATCATCGGATTGCCGCCCAGATCGTTGGTGAAGAAATGGGTGCCCAGATAGCGATCCGCCGTCAGCAGCGCCAACGTGGCCGCCAGAACCGGGAAGGTCACGACGATCAGGATGTTGGTGCACAGGGTCGTCCAGACAAACACCGGCATTTTCATCAGAGTCATGCCTGGCACCCGCATTTTGACGATCGTCACCACAAGGTTGATGCCGGACAGGGTGGTGCCGATCCCGGCGATGTTGAGCGACCAGAGGTAATAGTCCATCCCGACACTGGGGCTGTAGTCCAGCCCCGAAAACGGCGCATAAGCCAGCCATCCAGCCGTTGAGAACTCGCCTACGAACAGCGAGATCATGATCAGAACGGCGCCAGAAACCGTCAGCCAAAAGCTCAGGTTATTGAGGAACGGAAAGGCCACATCGCGCGCGCCGATCTGCAGCGGCATAACATAGTTCATGAAACCGATCACGAAAGGCATCGCTACGAAGAAGATCATGATTACGCCGTGCGCAGTGAAGATTTGATCATAGTGATGGGCATTCAGATACCCCTCACCACCGCTGGCCGCCATGGCCTGATGCAGGCGCATAAGCAGCGCATCGGCAAAGCCACGAAGCAGCATGATCAGACCCAGAACCATATACATGATTCCGATCTTCTTGTGATCGATGCTGGTGAACCATTCCTTCCATAGATACCCCCAGAGCCGGAAGTAAGTCAGCGCGCCAACGACGGCGATGCCACCCAAAGCGACTGCTATGAAGGTGTAGAAAATGACGGGTTCATAAAAGGGGAAAACCCCCCATGACAGCTTGCCAAAGATCGGATCGACGCCGGTGGAGTAGGATGTTCCGTGATCAGCAGCGTGAGATAGAGACATCGCGTAGTCTTTCTGTTTTTATTCGTTGCGGCTCAATTCGCGGAAGCTGGGGGCACCAGCGTCATCGCGGTGATGATATCATCCTCGCGGATGCGCATCTCGGGGCGGATCATAGCCATCAGGGCACCCGGATCATCTGCCGAACAGATGCCGCGGAACATCTCTCGGTTCCACAGCCCTTCCAGTCCGCCGCCGCCAAGTGCATCGACCATCATCATGTCATTGAGGCAAAGCGCGTCGTCATCGATGCAAAGATTGACAACCTTGTCCCACAAGCCGGCTTCGACGGAGTCAAAATAGGTGACTGGATGAGCGACGCTGGGTTGGTTCAATTGAGCAATGGTAGCGCGGTCCAACGCACTCCCGTGCTCGCGCACCTGCGCGACCCAGCTTTCAAAATCCGCCTCGGTTTTACCGAAGAACTTGAACCGCATTTGCGAGAAGCCCTCGCCGCTGTAATTGGCGGAAAATCCATCGTAAACCCCAGGCACGTTGATCACTGCATTCAGTTCGGTTTGCATCCCCGACATTGCATAAATCTGCCCGGCCAAAGCAGGAACAAAGAACGAATTCATCACCGTGGTCGAGGTGATTTCAAACCTGATCGGGCGGTCGACGATGGCGGCGACCTCGTTCACCGTAGCGATCCCCTGTTCGGGGTATATGAACAACCATTTCCAATCCATGGCCGAGACCTGGATGACCATCGGTTCTATGTTCGGGTCAATCTCTTGTGATTCAGAGACGCGATGAAGCGGCTCAAACGGATCCAACCGATGGGTCGCGACATAGGTCAATCCGGCCAGACATATGATAATAGCCAACGGCACAGACCAGATTATGATCTCAAGACTGGTGGAGTGATCCCAATCAGGCTCGTACGTCGCCTTCTTGTTCGATTCGCGATACTTCCAGGCGAAGAACACAGTTAGCGCCATGACAGGTATGATGATGATGAGCATCAGAACCGTCGAATAGAGAATAAGATCGGCTTGCTGAGCTGCGACATCGCCGGATGGATTCAGAACCACCATATCGCACGCGGATAGGACAAAAAGCGACAGCAAGGCTGTAGCGGATATTAAACGCTTCATCGTTTTGCGTCTCGTAGCTCGGTTTTTCTGAGTGATGAATTGGTAAGCTGGCGAGACATTTTTTCATACCTCCGCGTGCGGGGCCCTTGTGCAGGTTTTTCTTCCGTGCTGCAATGCGACAAAAGATGATCCAAAAAAATACCTTTGGCGTGACGCTCCGGAAACAATGGGTCGAAACAGGAGTATAACATGTCCAGCGTTGATACCCCAGAACGGTACAAAGCAACGATTGATGAAGTGATCACCACGGTCGTTATGGCCCGAGTGACTGATTTCTTTGGCTTTTTTGTCTACGCGATTGCATCGGCATTGGTGTTTCCGCAACTGTTTTTCCCCATGCTCGATCCGCTGAACGGCACACTGGCGTCTTTTGCAATCTTCTCGCTGGCATTTTTGGCGCGGCCCGTTGCCAGCCTTGCTGGTCGGACATTGCAGTACAAGATCGGCCGTGTTGGCAAAGTGTCTCTGGCACTTTTGCTGTTGGGCACGTCTACCGTGGCCATCGGTTTGCTGCCGGGATATGAAAAGATCGGGTGGCTGGCACCCGTCTTTCTTGCAGTACTGCGAATCCTTCAGGGGCTTGGTCTGGGTGGCGCCTGGGATGGGCTGACGTTGCAGCTTCAGAACGCAGCCCCCGAGAATCGTAATGGCCTTTATGCGATGGTGCCCCAATTGGGCGGTCCCATCGGTTTTGTAGTCGCCGCATCGATCTTTTTCGTCCTGAACGGTTTCCTGACTCAAGAAGAGTTCCTGCAATGGGGCTGGCGATTTGCCTTTTTTGCCGTCATGGCGGTAAATGTGGTCTCATTATACGCCCGCGTTCGATTGCTGAATGCTGATCTGGGCGTCGATCCCGAAGTGATCACTTCGGCCCCTCTGCCTGAACTGGTCCGTAATGAAGGCAGAACCATATTCCTGTCGGCCTGCCTGCCGCTGGCCAGCTACGCGCTGTTCCACATGGTTACTGTCTTTCCTCTTGCTTTCGCTGCGATCTACGAGCGATTTGAAATCACTGAGGTCCTCGCAATCCAATTGTTCGGTGGCGCGCTGGCCATTCTGACAGTTATTGCATCCGGTTTGTTGGCGGATCGCTTTGACCGCCGCAGGGTAATTGCCGTCAGCACTCTGATGATAGTTGTCCTAAGCCTTATGATCGGCACTTTGGCGCATTTCCCCTATGTCTTCATTCTGTTCGGGTTCATGATCCTCGGGCTGGCTTATGGGCAAGCGGGTGCCGTGGTTCCTAAACGCTTTCCCAAGAAATACCGATATTCCGGATCGGCAATGGCAACCAACCTGTCATGGATCATCGGAGCTGCGTTCGCGCCGCTGGTGGGCGTCGGCCTTACGGCGCTGTTCGGTCTGTGGGCAGCCGGCCTGTATCTTTTGTCCGGCGCAGTCGTGACCTTTGCCGCGTTAAACCTGCTCAGCCGGAGCGGTGAGATGAATCACACAGATTAGAAAGTTCGGCCAGCTCGAGTCTTTGCGCCTGCTTTGGGAGGTTTGAAGCGCCCCATCAGTTTCTCACGCTTTCGAGTGGGCCCGTGAGATCCTTCGTTCCGGTTGTTTACCCCTTTATGTGCCCGGTGATCCGCACCCGGCGCAAGCTCGCGGATCGGTTTGAAACAACTTCGCAGCTTTTCCGTGATCGCGACACGGGGCTGACCGAGCTGCGAATTCAGCCGCTTCGGAAAACGCAGAGCCGCCTTGGCGTTCCGCCGTGGTTGGATGAGGATAACAAGGACATCCCCGTTCGCATCCACCGCCCGCCGGAGCCTGCATTTCCATCCGTTGATCGGGATGACCACTTCGTCCAAATGCCACTTGTCGACCGCCTTTGGTCGGTCTCGCCTAATGCAATTGGCGAAATGGCGGCCAAAGCGGTTAACCCATTGCCGGACGGTTTCCCGGCTGACTGGCACTCCGCGCTCAGCGAGCAGGTCTTCAACATCGGCTGCACCGAAGACAATGCGATGGTCGGCCCAGACAGCATAAGTGATAGATGATCTCGCGCGGAAACCGAACACCCTTCAGGCGCGGTGTTTTGGGCGGTGCCTTCGTGCGCTAGGCACAACCAGTTCACAACGCGTATTCAAGTTGGCGATGCCAGGTCAGATCCTTACCTGCACTAAGAATGCGTGAACCCGCGACACAGGATTGACCTGTGGCGGTTTAAATTGCATCCGCTGCCTCGGGATGCTTTCTCGTTTCTCGACGGTGCCCGATATACTCTACCTGTCCAGGCGTCACTGAGCACCCATACAGGCATCTGATTGAACAGGAGCGCAAAATGTCCGACTTACCCGCGAAAACGCAAGTTTTGCTGGACCGCCGGGCCCGGCTACTGGGTCCCAACGTGTCGACCTTCTATGAGGAGCCGGTGCATTTCGTCAAAGCCGAGGATGTCTGGCTGTGGGATGCGGACGGGCGGCGTTACCTGGATTGCTACAACAACGTCGCGCATGTGGGGCATTGCAACCCGCGCGTCGTTCAGGCGATCGCTGAACAGGCCGCGACGCTGAATACGCATACGCGCTACCTGCACGAAGGCATCCTGGACTATGTCGAGCGGCTGACCGGTACTTTTGACGATGCCCTGTCGACGGCCATCCTGACCTGCACCGGGTCAGAGGCCAACGATATCGCGTTGCGCATGGCCACCGCCGTAACCGGAAAGACCGGCGTGATAGCAACCGATTACACCTATCACGGCAACACCACCGCAGTATCACAGCTATCACGGTCGAATGTACCGGGAACGGGTGTCGGTGATCATGTCAAATTCGTACCCGCCCCCGACAGCTATCGCCCGCAGGGCGGGGAGGGAGGGATGGCCCATGCCCGCGCTTTTGCCGCCAGTGTTTCAGAACAGATTGTCAGGCTGGAGGAATCCGGACACGGCTTTTCCGCTTTGATCCTGTGTCCGTTTTTTGTGAACGAAGGGTTCCCCGCTCTGGAACCGGGCTGGCTGCAACCCACAGTGGACGTGGTGCGCAGGGCTGGCGGCCTTGTCATCGCGGATGAGGTGCAGCCTGGCTTTGGCCGCATCGGCACGCATATGTGGGGACACCAGCGGCAGGGGTTCACGCCCGATGTTGTCACGTTGGGCAAACCCATGGCCAACGGGCATCCCGTAGGCGGTGTGGTAACAAAGGCCGATATCATGAGCCAGTTCCGCAATTCCTTCCGCTACTTCAATACGTTTGGCGGCAATCCAGTCTCGTGCGCGGCCGCCATGGCGGTACTGGATGAGCTTGAAGACCACCAGTTGATGCAACAGGCCAATGAAGTAGGTGCGCTGGCGCAACAAAGGCTGCGCGAACTGGCGGATCATCATGACTGCATAGGCGACACGCGCGGGTCGGGTATGATCTTTGGAGCCGAACTGGTTCTGGACAAAGCTTCGAAAGAGCCCGCAAGTGGTTTTGCGGATCAGGTCGTGAACGAAATGCGTCAACGCGGCATCATCCTGTCAAAGCTGGGCCGCCACAAGAACACGCTCAAGATTCGCCCCCCAATGACATTCACGGCCAAAA
The DNA here is from genome assembly GCF_056533985.1 of Ruegeria sp. E8. Taxonomy (NCBI): domain Bacteria; kingdom Pseudomonadati; phylum Pseudomonadota; class Alphaproteobacteria; order Rhodobacterales; family Roseobacteraceae; genus Ruegeria; species Ruegeria sp. E8. The sequence goes on along the minus strand of NZ_JBQFOY010000015.1, from coordinate 53,383 downwards.
ACGTAGACTTCCTGTTTGAAGTTCTGGACGATGTTCTGAGCAAAACACCGGTTTGCCCATGACGCCTGTTGTTTCGGAAGCACTTGCGCTTTGGGATATGGAGGGCGCGGACTGCGCCCTGGTTGCCCGGCGGGAAAACGAAGTCTGGCAGGTGCGGACCAGCACAGAAACATTTGCGTTGCGCCTGCATCGCGTTGGATACCGGAGCAAAGCCGAATTGCGGTCCGAGTTGGACTGGATGGCGGCGCTGGCTCGTGCCAGGCTGGGAGTTCCTGCTCCTGTCGCGTCCAGAACCGGCGCGTTTATCGAACTGGTACACGGCGTCCAGGTGGACGTTCTTGGCTGGCTTGACGGGAAACCGGTGGGCGCAACTGGTCAGCCTCTGGCTCACACAAACCGTTTGGGTCTGTTTCATTCCATCGGGCAAGAGGCCGCGCTACTGCACCTCGCGTCAGATGACTGGACCCTTCCGAAGGGGTTCACGCGTCACGCGTGGGATCGCGACGGGCTGGTCGGGGACGACCCGATTTGGGGGCCGTTCTGGGATAACCCGACGCTGACGGAAACGGATCGTCAGGATCTGCTGCGGTTTCGGGATCTGGCCCGGTTGGAATTTGATCGGCCAGATGCTTGTACCGACTATGGCCTAATCCATGCGGATATGGTGCGCGAAAACTTGATGGTGGATGGCGACCGGGTACAGATCATCGATTTTGACGACGGTGGATTTGGATACCGGATGTTCGAGATCGCGACGATCCTGCTCAAGAACCTGCCCGAACGAGATTTTCCCGCGCTGCGTGCAGCGGTGCTGGACGGGTATCGGACGGTGCGCCCTCTGGATGAAACTGCGCTGGACTTCTTTCTGGCGCTTCGCGCGGCTACTTATGTGGGCTGGGTTGTTCCCCGGCTGGATGAGGACGGTGCGGCGACGCGAAATGCACGGTTCATCAAAACCTGCATGCCATTGGTTCGGGTGTGGCTGAATGAATGCCAAGGGACATCACAAGCAACGCCATAGCAGCAAGGGGCGTTGCCAGCCTGTTTGCGCATTGTGAACTGGTTGCACCTATCGCGTGAAGCCACCGCTCAAAATACCGCGCCTGAAGGGTTATCGGTTTCCGCGCGAGATCATTCACCGCCTATGCTATCTGGGTCTACCATCGCTTTATCCTCGGTGCGGCCGATGTTGAAGACCTGCTCGCTGAGCGTGGAGGCCAGTCATCCGGGAAACTGCCCGGCAACAGGTGAACCGCTTTGGCCGCTATTTCGCCAATTGCATCAGGCGAGACCGGCCAAGGCGGCCCCGCGTTTTCCGAAGCGGCTGATTTCACAGTTCGGTCAGCCCCGTGTTGTGATCACAGATACGCATTGCCAGGGTGGCGCTTAGAGAAAGCTCTCAACCGTTTTCAATGCGCCATCAAGCGCCGTGCCCTGTTCGTCCTTCAAAGCCGCTTGGCGGAGGCGTGCCACCCAGTCCGCTGCGTCCTCGCGTCCCAACAGAAACTCGGCCGCACCTACCACCTTGTCGAACTTGGTCAACCCGCGCGCATGGGTGTCCGAATACCCCTTGATCAGGCGGCGGCAGCGCAGGACTTCAACCGCCAGTGCATAGTCTTGGGGCGCGATCCGGCACGCAGTGGCCAGCCATTGATCCAGATGCGCCTGCTCTTGAGCATGGCGTAAGGTCCGGCGGCGCCAGACGCGCAGCCCCCCGATGCAATACAACACCAGAAATGCAATCAGACCGCTGCTGCGATAACGTCGCCCCTTGCCGAACCACCGGTCGATGCGATGCATCCATGGCTCTGATGCCGTAACACGCGATCCCATCTTTGCCGGAAGGAGTCCAACGATCTCTTGGGCGCGGGGATGCATGAATTCCGTGACATGCATCACCTGGCCTTCATTGGCGCCCATCTCATGCCGGATCCGTTCAAATCGGTCCCGCCGCGTCTTAAGGTCGGCCACGCGGATAACATCGTCGTAAGCCATTGCGTTCGCGATATATTTCGCAGCCTCCCGAGACAGCAGGAGCCCTCGTTCGGCGTCGTCGTAGATCATGACACCGCGCAACCTCTCCAGGTATTCCCTGCCATATTCAACATCCTGGAACTCGACCGTTTTCTCTGCACCCAGCCGCGCCATCTCCTGCAGTCCTTCGGGCAGGTTCTCGACAGCGCGTATCAGTTTGTTCAGCGCCTCGCGCTGAGAAGCCGCACCTGCCACGATCTGAACCGTGTCCTGTACGGCTTGCGGTGGAGTAGCCACGCCCGGCTCTTCTTGCGCCGCTGCGTAACCTGCTCCGAAGGCCGCGAGTGAGGCCTCGACCCCCTTGCCGCCACGGCGGATGGCGTCCTCAAAGGCTGCCCGATCAAATGGCAGCACCTCAGCGCCTGCCAACGCGCCGAACAGAGAGGCCGATATGACCGACCCCTTGGCCACGGCCAACTGATCCATATCTGCCAGAATGGCCCGCCGGGCTGTGATCCCGGTCGCCGCCAGAACCTCTGCCGGGTCGGAAATTCCATTTCCAGGCACCATCTTTTCGCTGACCGCAAGGGCACGATGGGTCGAGGCAATCAACGTCGTTCGGTCCGGGGTCACAAAACCCCGCATGATGGCACGGCCAGCCTCCATCAACTCGGCGGCAATCAGAATGTCGACATCACCTGGTGCCGGGGCCAGAGAAAAGACGGGAACGGAGTTTGACGAATTCGGTGCCATTTCGATATAGTAGATCGTGGCCCCCGTGCGCTGCGACACACCGGCGACCGAAGTTGCCTGCGCTACGTATCCCTGATCCCTCGCAATGCTCTCGATCCAGTTGGTCAGCACCCCGCCGCCCTGCCCGCCGACCGCCAGAATGGCAAGCTTGATCACCCCACCGGAGACAGGCTCGGATGTGTCCAGCTTCGGCATCGGCCCGCGCGTATTCATGGCGCGGTCTTTCGGAACATGATTTGTCGGGCTTCACGCCGCTTTTGCAGCCAGGTGGTGATGCGTTGCGTCCGCGCAGCCATCCAGCGCTCGACGGGGAGCGGATTATGAACAACATCCGTGCGATAGAACGAGGGGCAAAGCACGGCGGCATCCGCCACCTCGCCACAGTTGCCGCAGCCCACACAGGTCTGGTCAATATGGGCAATCGGGTCGTCTCTCAGGGGGTCGCCCGTATCTTTCAACGACAGGGACGGGCAGCCCGAAAGCCGCATACAGGCGTGATCGCCGGTGCAAATAGCGTCATCAACGCCGAACCTGGGCTTTTCGACCCGTTGCCCCTGTTTGATCGCTCGGTCCTTTTGGGGTCGTTCGCGGCGCTGGCGGTTCAGCATGCATTCGGACGAAGCGATGATCACCTTGGGTCCATCATAGTCGGTGGTCAGCGCCTCACGCAGGATGTCCGTCATTTTCGAGACATGATAGGTGTGGTCGATCTGGCGCACCCATTTGACCCCGATGCCCTTTACCGCCTCGGCAATCGGCTGCTGGGTTGTCTTGGTGGCATTGTCCGCGCGCGACGACAATAGATCCTGCCCGCCTGTCGCTGCGGAATAGTAGTTGTCGACGATCAGGGCGACACTGTCGGACTTGTTGTAAACCATATTCCCGATCGAGGAACTCAGGCCATTGTGCCAGAAACCGCCATCGCCAAGGATCGAAATCGCCCGCTTTTCGCCACCACCGTCAAAAGCTGCGTTCGATGCCGGACCGAGCCCGTATCCCATGGTCTGCCCGCCGATCTCAAATGGGGGCAGAGCGCCGAACAGGTGACAGCCGATATCGGCCGATATCTGATGCTCACCCAGTTCCTGCTGCACGATCTTCATCGCAGCGAAAATCGGGCGTTCAGGACAACCGGTGCAGAACCCCGGCGGGCGGACCGGCACCGATTTCGAAAGGTCGGGAATGGTGTCGTCGGGCGTGTTCGGCGCGCGCACCAGATCCGGCAACAGCTCCGGAGCAGCCTTGCGCAAAAAGGCGGTGAACCCTTCCAACATGACCTGCCCGGTATATTCACCGGCCATCGGCAGAATGTCCTTGCCATGCAGGCTGACTGATGCGCCTGCCCGGTACAGATGCGCGGCCAGTTGTTCCTCGATGAAATTGGGCTGACCTTCCTCGATCACCAGAATGGCGTCTTTACCGTCGGCGAATTCTGCAAACTCATCGCGCACGATCGGGTAGGTTACGTTCAGGCAATAGACCGGCACTCCGGTCGGCCCATAGAGATCCGCCAATCCCAACCGCTGCAACGCCCGGATCACGCCGTTATACATGCCGCCCTGACACACGATGCCGATCTTGCCCTCTGCAGGGCCGAACTGCTCGTTCAGCGTGTTCTCGCGGATGAATGTCTCGGCAGCGGGCCAGCGAACATTTACCTTGTCCTGCTCGTGCTGATAGCTCATCGGCGGCAGAACCACACGCGCGAAATCCTTTTGCGGGTTCGACAGCGCCTCGCGTACGGTCAGGGGCGGTCGGACATTGTCGCGGGTCTCGAAACTGCCAGTAACGTGGCACGAGCGGATGCGCACCATCAGCATGACCGGCGTGTTCGACGCCTCGGACAACGCAAAGCCATCGCCCACCGATTTGACGATCGAGGGCAGGTTCGGGCGCGGATCCAGTAGCCAGAATTGCGATTTCATCGCAAAGGCATGGGACCGCTCCTGCATGATCGAGGAGCCCTCGCCGTAGTCCTCACCCACAATGACCAGCGCACCGCCGTTCACCCCAGACGAGGCCAGATTGGCCAGCGCGTCCGACGCCACATTGACACCAACCGAACCCTTGAATGTCACCGCGCCACGAATAGGATAATGCACCGAGGCCGCCAGCATTGCCGCAGCAGCAGCCTCCGAGGCGTTGGCCTCATACCGCACGCCCAACTCGCCCAATAGTTCCTCGGCATCGGCCAGCACATCCATCAGATGGCTGATCGGCGCGCCTTGATACCCGCCGACATAGCCGACACCGTTTTCCAGAAGCGCCTTGGTGATCGCAAGAATTCCCTCGCCCGTAAAGGTGTCTCCGGCGCCCTTGCGCAGATGCTCGACTTCGGCACGAAACGACCGTTCAGCCATCGGATTCTCCCTGATTCAGGCTCCCTCAGAAATCATGCATGCGGACGTTCGACAGCATGGTTTGGAGCGTTTTCACAAATGCCCTCCGCTCGACCTCAGGAATGTTTTCGAACATGTTCTCATAGCTCTCGACCATGATCGGCCACAGCGCATCAAAGGCAGTACGCCCCGCGTCGGTGATGTAGATCCGAAAGGCGCGGCCATCTTCATTGTCGGCCTCGCGACGGATCAGCCTGTCGGCCTCAAGCGAATCCAGAGCCCGGCTGAGGGTCGATTGCTTGACCACCGAATAGACCGCGAGTTCCCGGATCAGGATACCGTCGATCACCGCCAGAACCGCAAGGGTCCGCATCTGCGCGGTGCTGAGACCCAGTTGAGCCATCTGATCGCTCAGGGCTGCGTTATAGCGGCCCATGATCCGATTCATCAGATAAGGCGCAAAGTTCTGCAGCCCAATGGTGGCAAGATGGACGACGTCTTCGTCCTCGTACATCTGTTCGGTCATGCCCCCAGCCTCTTGGCCAGCGCATAGCCCGAAACGCCGCCAAGGCCAGGGCCGGGGTGGGTCGATGCGCCGATATGATAAAGCTCTTTGACGGGCGTGTCGTGATTGACAGTTCCCCCGCCGGGCCGGAATACAAAGAACTGATCAAGCGAACAAGACCCGCCATAGGGATCGCCACCGACCAGATTGATGTTCAGACCTTCCAGATCGGTCGGAGAATAAGCCCGCCGCGCCAGCTTGATCTGCGGGAAATTGCGGATATGCGTCGACAGAATCCCTTCGATCCGGTCGGCGAACGCTTCGCGCGTGGCCTCATCCCATTGGCCGTTGATCGCAATTCGGCCTGCCGCATCGCCCTTGATCACGCGCGGCGCATCCGGAATCTGGATCCACAGGATCGCCTTACCCTTCGGGCATCGGGAGGGGTCGAGCCGGTGCGGTTGCCCCACACAGATCGTCGGCGTCTCGGGCAGCATTCCGCGCTCGGCCTCGTTCGAGGATTTCGACACCGAGTCGATCCCGTCTGCCAGATGGATCAGTGCCACATCGGACAGCCCTTCGGCCTGCCATTCGGGCTCGCCATCCAGCGCATAGTGCAGCTGGAAATTGCCACGCCCGTGCCGGAACTTCTGGGCCTCCTCAGGCGCGGCCTCGGCAGCATCCGCCAACAGCCGGGTTTGCAACTGCCCGGGGGCAACGCTGGCAATGACCTTTTTGGCCGCAATTACTTCACCCCCGGCGGTGCGAACACCGGTGGCGCGGCCCTTCGAAACTTCAACCCTTTCTACATCAACGCTGCACCGAACCTCGCCGCCCCGCGCCTCGATCAGTTTCTGCAGCGCCACTGCGGCCTGCCCAGCGCCCCCCCGGACAACGGGGGCGCCCGCAGCCTCCAGCGCGAAGGCGATCACCTTGCCCATCTTGCCGGAATAGCTTGCCTCTGGCGTCAGACCGGCATGCAGACACCACGGCGCCCAAAGCGCCTGCACATCGGGGTTGCGATAAGTGGTCTCAAGCCAGGCGCGCGCCGGTATGAGCGACTGCCCGAACCAGATGGCCATATCTCGCACCCCGCGCTTCCAAGCCTCCTTGCCCATCAGCTTGACCATTGGCCGACCCCAAAGGTCCTGACCCAACAGGGAAAACAGAAACTCCGCCTCGCTCTCGATCCCGCCTACATCGTCGCGATGCGCTGTGCCGTCGCCCGCCGCCCGCGCATCCCAGGCTGCAATGTTGGCCGCTCGGTCAGTCGACAGGACAAGCGCCGCTCCGTTGGGCCGCAGAACGGCTGTCGGGTACGGCGTGTGGCAGAATTCAAGCCCATGTTCACCCAGCGCCGCACCCAGTTCCGCATAGGCAGGCGACGTCAGAAACAGAACAAACGTCGCCGCCATCACGTCATGGGTGAACCCCGGCAGCGTGATCTCGTCACTGCGCATGCAGCCACCGGGCCGGTCCGAACGTTCCAGAACCAGCACCTTGTGGCCCTTGCCCGCCAGCATCGCTGCTGCCACCAGAGCGTTTATCCCCGCTCCGATGACAACGATGGGGTCCTGTGACGACCGTGCCATTTGGGGTTAAGCCCGCGGCACAAGCGCCAGCGCCCGGATGGGCGAGCCGGTGCCGCGCTGAATCTTCAGCGGTGCGGCAATCAGGATCGCCCCTTTGGCTGGCAGCTTGTCCAGATTGGCAAGGCTTGCCAGACCAAAGCAGTTGTCGCGGTGCAAAAGGTTATGCGCAGGGAAAGGCGGCTCCATGCCACCGGCCTGCCCGGCGTCGGTGCCGATACACTGGCTGCCCCAGCCGACGATCCCTTTCGACAGCAGATACTCGATACAGTCCGGCGTTGGACCGGGACTGTGCGGGCCGGTTTCGTCGGCGTTCAGGAAAAGTCCCTCGTCATGCGCCCGCTTGTCCCAGTCGGTCCGCATGACGACCCATTCGTCCTTGCCGATCTCGCCATGTTCGGCCTCCCACGCTTTCACAAGGTCCGCCGTCAGCAGGAAGTCGGGATTCGCCTCGGTCTCGGCTGTGCAATCGATGACATTGACCGGCGCAACCAGGCGGTTCACGTCCAGCGTATCGGTATAGCCGTCCACATAGTCCTTGCCGGTGATCCAGTGATGCGGCGCGTCGAAATGGGTGCCCGAATGTTCGCCCAGCACCATCCAGTTCCACGCAAAAAACGGCCCGTCATCGTCATATTCGCTGATCTTGTGAATCTCGATCTTTGGCGTGTTCTTGGCAAAGTCCTCGGGCAGTTGCAGGATCGGGGTCTCGGGCCCCAGTGTTCCTGAACAATCCACCACCTCAATCCCGCCCGAGGCCATCAGTTGGGCCAGATTTCCGAGTGTTCCCGCAGAGTCCATTTTCTCATCCTCCCATGAGCAACGCGATGGCTGAAACCGCTGTCGCAGATTATCTGCTAGACAAATTTATATGATTTTGCAAATATCTCTGCCGGGAGGGTCAGGTGTCAAGCGATAATGATGCAGTCTTTGTCGGCTCGGGGCTGAACGCACTGGTTTGCGCGGCTCATCTCGCCTCGCTCGGATGGCGCGTCCTTGTGCTGGAACAGGCGGCCCGGCCCGGCGGGGCCGTCAAATCCGGGGCGTACACTTTGCCCGGTTTTACGCATGACTGGGCGGCAATGAACCTGTCATTGTTCGCCGGCTCGGCCTTTCATGCCCGCCACGGGACCGAGTTGGCGCGGCATGGCCTGAAATTCATTCCGGTCAAACATCCGTTCGCCAGCGCGTTTCCCGATGGATCGTGGCTGGGGGTCAGCCACGACCGCACCCTGACCACGGCACGCATCCGGGCGCTTGATGCGACAGACGGGCAAACCTGGGACCAGCTGAGTGAGGAGTTTCCCCGGCGTCTGGATTTGATTGGCGCGGTGCTGGGCATGCCGATGCAGCGAGGTCCGGCCTTGCGAACCGCATGGAAGCTTTGGCGCACCGAGGGCACGGCGGGGCTTCTGGATTTTGCCCGTTTTCTGATGTTGTCGCCCCGCGCCTGGCTTGAGGAAAGCTTTCGCGCGCCGAAAGTGCGCGCGCTGTTGGGTGCCTGGGGCATGCATCTCGATTTTGCGCCCGACGTGGCCGGTGGGGCGATGTTCCCCTACCTCGAAGGGATGGCCGGACAAAGCTTTGGCATGGCGCTGGCGGCGGGCGGAGCACAGGGCGTAACGGATGCGCTGTGCAGAATGATCGAAAGCCATGGCGGCACGATCCGATGCGATACCGACGTTGCGCAAATCCTGCACGAAGGCGGGCGCGCAACCGCCGTGAGGCTTGCCAGTGGCGAGGTGGTAGAGGCCCGCAAGGCGGTTGTTGCAGGCGTCGCGCCTTCGGCGTTCGCGCGTCTGATTGGCGACACCGGAGCGACGCGTTTCGACAAGGGACTTGTCACCTATGCCCACGCGCCGGGTACGATGATGATCCATATCGCCGCCTCGGCCCTGCCCCCGTGGCGGGCGCGCGAATTGCGGCGCTTTGCCTATGTCCATCTGGCCCCGAGCCTTGACCAGATGGCAGCGACCTATGCCGAGGCGAAGGCGGGGCTGTTGCCGAAAGAACCGGTCATCGTGTGCGGTCAGCCAACGGTCGCCGACCCGTCGCGCGCACCCGGCGGGCTGCATGCGCTGTGGCTGCAGGTGCGCATGGCTCCCGGCCTGATCCGCGGTGACGCAGCGGGCCAGATCACGGCCCGCAACTGGTCCGAGGCTGCCACGCCCTTTGCCGAACGGGTATTTGACCTGATCGAGGCCTACGCCCCCGGATTTCGCGAAACGATCCTTGACCGGCGCATCGTCCCGCCCACCGAGTTGGAGGCCGACAACCCCAATCTTGTCGGCGGCGACCAGATTTGTGGCAGCCACCACCTGAGCCAGCACTTTATGTATCGCCCTTTGCGTGGCCACGCGGACGGTCGAACGCCAATCCGCAACCTGCATCTGACCGGCGCTGCCGTCTGGCCCGGTGCCGGTACCGGTGCGGGGGCGGGCTGGATGTTGGCTGAGAAGTTGTCAGGCACTTGAACAGAAACGGAAATCATACACCAAGGGGAGAAGAAAAATGAATGTCTCACGTCGTTCGCTGCTGCGGCTCAGCGTGGCATCGGCTGCTGTCATATCGGCGCCGTTTGGCCGGTTTGCGCTGGCGCAAAGCTCCGCCGAAGAACTGGTGATTGCCTATAACGTCAATCTGCCAAGCTGGGATCCGACCGTCGGCCTGTCGGCGGTGAACCCGACCATTCAGGGCATCTACCAATCGGTGTTCGACATGTTCATTCACCAGAACCCCGATCTCAGCTTTGGTCCGGGCATCGTGACCGATTGGGGCTGGAACGACGACAAAAGCCAGATTTGGCTGGATGTGCGCGAAGGCGTGACATGGCACAATGGCGATCCGCTGACACCCGAGGACGTCGTCTGGAGCTTGGAACGCGCGGGCGCGCCAGACAGTGGCAACCCCATTCAGTTTATCTGGGGCAAAATCGGCAACTTTGCCATCGACGGCAATCGTGTGACCGCCGATGTGCTGGAATACGAGCCCACCATCTTCAAGTGGATGAGCTTTCTCACCGGCTATGTGCTGCCCAAAAAATACTATGAAGAGGTCGGTGCCGAAGGCTTCGAGGCCGCGCCAATTGGCACCGGCCCCTACATGCTCGACCGGTTCGAACGCAACGCGTTCATCCGTCTCAAGTCAAATGACAATTACTGGGGCGGGGCTCCGGCCTACAAGTCCGTTACAATCAAATTCGTCACCGACGCCTCAAGCCGCGTGGCCGAAATCGAAAGTGGCAACTCCCATGTGACGATCGAAGTTCCTTACGAGGAATTCGACCGCCTCAAGGCGACTGACAGCATCGCCGGGGCCGCAAATCCGGTCTCGGATATCGGCATGATCTTCATCAACGATGTGGATGTGATGACCGATCCCAATGTCCGTATGGCCATGGCCCACGCCATCGACAAACAAACCATCGTCGACCGACTTCTGTCCGGTTATGGCGTGCCCATCGACACGCTGCAGACACCGGATTACACCGCCTATGACGCCTCGGTCAAAGTGCCCTACGATCCCGACAAGGCCAAGGAGTTGCTGGCCGCGTCAGGCTATGGACCGGACAATCCCGTCAAGTTCACGATCCAGACCACACGGGGCTTCAAGCCCAAGGATTATGAGATCATCCAGGCCATTGTCGGTCTTTGGCGGCGCGTCGGCATCGAAGCGGAAATCGAGGTCTACGAGATCGCCAAGCATTTCGAGCTGCGCGCGGCGGATCAACTGGCCCCGGCGGCCTTTTACAACTGGGGCAACGCGGTGGGAGATCCGACCACATCCACCGGCTTCGCCATGTTCGGCCCCTCGCCGCATTCCGTTTGGGACGGGCAGGAAACCTTTGACATGATCCTGCCGCTTTGGGGCGAAGCGGATGAGGACAAGCGTATCGAGGGCTGGAAAGCAGTGGACCGGCACATCGCCGAAAACGCGCTGGTCATACCGCTTCTGCAATATGTGCAACCGATCCTGCACAGCACCGATGTGAAGGTGACGCCGCATCGGTCGGGCGCGTTGCTGCCGCACCTGATGTCACCTGCATGATCCAAGCGACCGGCGCCGGGAACCACCCGGTGCCGGCCCCATCAAAAGCGCGCACTATTGAAAATCGTACAAACACTGCTGAAACGGGTCCTGACCTCGCTGATCACGCTCTTTGGCGTGGCAGTCATCGTTTTTGTCGTGATCCGCGTGGTGCCAGGCAATCCCATCGCCATGATGCTGCCGCCTGGCGCAACCGAGGATGACATCGCCCGGCTCGAACGGCTTTTTGGCCTCGACAAATCCATTGTTGAACAATTCTTTATCTGGCTCGCAGGTATCACGCATGGCGATTTCGGCACCTCGATCTCACTGCGCCAACCGGTTAGCGATCTGGTGCTGGGCCGGTTGCCCGCCACGCTGGAACTGTCCGGATTTGCGCTGCTGATCGCCCTGGTTCTGGGCGGCACGGCGGCAGTCTACGGCACGCTTTGGCGCGACACGCGGGTCGAGACCGGCATTGACGTCGGAGTGGGCGCGGCGCTCAGCGTGCCGGATTTCCTCTGGGGGCTGGCGCTGATCCTGCTCTTTGGCGTGCTGTGGCCGGTCTTTCACATATCCGGCCGCATCTCACCGGCGCTGAATCCGGAATTCACTACCAACTTCTACCTTGTCGAGTCGCTCGTCCGCCTGCGCCTGGACGTCTTTGGAGATGTGCTGGCGCATATGCTGATGCCCGCGCTTGCGTTGGCCCTGCCATTGGCCGCCATCATCTCGCAACTGCTCAAGCAGAGCCTGAAGGAAACCATGCATCTCGACTATGTGACTTTGGCGCGCGTCAAGGGTTTCTCCGAGCGTCAGGTGATCCTGCGCGAGGCCCTGCGCAATGCGGCCCTGCCGACGCTGACGCTGGTGGGGGTGCAGTTCACCTTTCTGATCGGAGGCACCGTCATTATCGAGCGCCTCTTTTCCTACGAAGGGCTGGGCAACATGGCCATCGACGCAGTCATCAACCGGGACCTGCCGCTGATTCAGGGGATCGTGCTGATCTTTGCGCTTCTCTTCACGCTGGTCAATCTGACCGTTGACCTGCTTTATGCGGTGCTGAACCCGAGGCTGCGCCATGCCTAGCGCTTCTTCCGCATACCCCCGCCGCGCGAATTTGCGCCTGTGGCTACCCGGTCTCTGGCTTGGCCTGCTGGTCATTCTGACGATCTTTGCGCCGCTGATCGCACCGGTCGATCCGCTGGAACAGGATCTGTTTGCCGGGCGCCTGCCGCCCTTCTGGTCCGATGGGGCCGATCCCAAATATCTGCTGGGCACCGACAGCCTTGGCCGCGACGTCCTCTCGCGGCTGATCTACGGCACCCGTATCGCGCTGACCGTGGCGCTGATCGCCGGAGTGCTGACCTGCCTTCTGGGCACCACGCTGGGAATGCTGGCCGGATTTTATCGGGGCTGGACCGATCAGGTCATCAGCCGTCTGATCGACATCTGGATGGCCTTTCCGCCGGTGCTGTTCGCCATCCTGCTAATCGCCGTGATGGGCACCGGGCTGGTATCGATCATCACCGCAATCGTCATCATCGACTGGACGCGCTTTGCCCGCGTCGTGCGGGCCGAAACCATGGTGCAGTCTGCGATGGACTACGTTGACAACGCCCGCGTGGTCGGACGCTCGCGGTTGTCGATGCTCTGGACGGAAATCCTGCCGAATGTGTTGCCAACTATCGGGGTGATGCTGACCTTGGAAATGGGCATCGCCCTGATCGTGGAAACGATCCTCGGCTTCGTGAACCTGTCGATCTCGACCGATGCGCCGACCTGGGGCGGAATGATCGCCGAAGGACGCCAGAGCATCCATCAGGCCTGGTGGGTCCTGATCTTCCCACTCATCGCGCTGTTTCTGACCGTGCTGTCACTGGGGCAGCTTGGCGAAGGGCTGAAACAGCGATTTGATCCGGTGTTGCGATGAGCCTGTTGTCGATCAGAAACCTCGACGTCCACTTGCGCACAGGCCAACCGGTCCTGCGACGCGTCAATATCGAGTTGCAGGCAGGTGAGGTGCGCGGCCTCGTCGGTGAAAGCGGTGCGGGCAAATCCATGATCGGCAAGGCGATCCTTGATATTTTACCTCAGGCGCTTCAACGGACCGGGGGGTCGATTCATCTGGACGACACCGATCTGACCGCCCTGCCGCCCCGCGAGCGGCGGGCCTGGATTGCCCGGCACGTCGCCCTGATCCCGCAAGACCCACTGACCGCGCTGAACCCGTCGCGCCGGATCGGACCGCAGATCACCGACCGGCTGACACATATCCTGGGCTGGTCAAAGACCGACGCGGTTGCGCGCGCAACCGAGCTTCTGAACGAGGTCGCCATTCCCGATCCGGCCCGTGTCCTGCGGCTTTATCCGCACGAGTTGTCGGGCGGTATGCGCCAGCGCATTCTGATCGCTTCGGCCTTTGCCGCCGAACCAAGACTGATTATCGCAGACGAGCCGACAACCGCGCTGGATGTCACCGTGCAAAAGAAGATCATCTGCCTGATCCGGCACATGCAGGAACAGCATGGAACCGCACTTTTGTTCGTGACCCATGACCTCGGCGTGGTCTCAAAGGTGTGCCGGGCGCTTACGGTCCTTTATGCCGGTCATGTGGTCGAAGACACTGATGTCCACAGTTTCTTTGCCGGTCCGAAACACGACTATGCGCGGGCGCTTCTTGCGGCCACACCGCGGCATGACGCCCCCAAAGACGCGCTGATGCCCGTTCCCGAACAGGTCATCGCCGCCGTCGAAGCCGAGGTTGCCGCCGCAGATCGCGAGTTCTTCGCATGAGCCCGTTGTTTTCAATCAAGGACCTGCACCTGTCGCTGCCCGATTTTACCGCGACGCCGATTTTCGGCCCGCGCCCGAAGGTCGAAATCCTCAAAGGTCTTTCCTTTGACATTCCGCGCGGCAGCATCCTGAGCATCGTCGGCGCTTCCGGCTCGGGCAAATCGACGCTTGGCCGCGCGCTAATTCGCCTGCTGGAGCCCACCGGAGGGCAGATTCTGTTCGACGGCATCGATATCACCAATCTGGACGAGGCCGGGATGTTACCGCTCCGGCGGCAGATGCAGATGATCTTTCAGGATCCGATGTCATCGCTCAATCCGCGCCATCGCATCCGGCGGATCATCGAAGCCCCCCTGCGGTTGCACAATGTCTACGAAAAAGGCGCGGCCGAGGCGGCGCTGGAACGGGTCGGGCTGAACCCGGCACTGGCTGCCCGCTATCCGCACGAACTCTCGGGCGGTCAGCGCCAGCGCGTGGGCATCGCCCGTGCCACAGCGTTAAACCCCACCTTCATTCTGGCGGATGAGATTGTTTCGGGCCTTGACGTTTCAAGTCAGGCACAGATCCTTCAACTTCTGGCCGACCTGCAATCGCAGATGGGCCTGACTGTGGCCTTCATCAGCCACGACCTGAGCGTGGTTAGGCGCATCAGCGATCAGGTTCTGGTATTGGAAAGTGGCCGCATCGTCGAAAATGCGCCGGTGCAGGACCTCTTCGAGGCACCAAAAGCAGCCTATACAACCGAGCTTCTGGCCGCGATCCCGTCGCCGGACCCCGAACAGGACTGGGTATGAGCAAGCCGCTGGTATCAGAAAAATCAAAGGAGTTTCAAAGACCAAGATGAGCAAGATATTCACCACCGAACGGGCCCTTCGATTTGGAGATTGCGATATCTCGGGCACCGCCTATTTCCCCTCGTATCTCGACATCCTGAATGGCGTGAACGAACATTTCTGGACCCATATCGGCTATCCCTGGAACCACATCATCTGGGAACAGCGATGGGGCACCCCCACAGTGCACCTGAGCTGCGATTTCTCGAAACCCTCGCTTTTTGGTGAAACGCTTGTGTTCGATCTGATCGTCACGCGGGTCGGCAAGTCATCGGTCACATTGCATCACCGGATCAGTTGTGAGGGTCAGGTTCGCTGGCGCAGCAAGCAGGTTCTCGCCGCCAGCGATCTGGACAAGCACACCTCGATCCCGTGGCCGGACGCCGTCTACGCCACGTTGCAGGATTGGTGCACCGATCCCGAAACCCTTAACCAATAACCAACCGAGCAAAGGAGAGACCATGTCCGTCAAAGCCATCAATCCAGCGGGAATGTACAATGCAACCCAGTTCGGATTTTCCCACGCGGTGGAAAGTCAGGGGCAGCGCCTGCTGCATCTGGCGGGTCAGGTCGCCTGGGACAAGGACTGCAATATTGTCGGTCCGGGCGATCTGGCCGCGCAGGCCGCGCAGTGTTTTGCGAACCTCAAGACGGTGCTTGCGGATCAGGGGGCCGGACCGGCCAATGTGGTGCGGCTGCGGACCTATGTTGTGAATTATTCGCCCGACCACCTAAACGAGATCGGCCCGGCAATCGGCGCGTTTTACGGCGATGTAACGCCTGCGGCGAATACGCTTCTGGGTGTGCAGGCCCTTGCCATGCCCGAATTCCTGATCGAGATCGAAGCCACCGCCCTGCTCGACTGACGCCTGATCATGATACGTTGAAGCAGCGTCGCCACGATGCTGCTCCTCCGCCGTTGAACGGCGGGACGTGAGCCCGAGATTGGCTCCGACCGATCTGAATTTTGAAGGCCAGCTCGGATTGTCGATGGGCGTAATATGCTTCACGGCACTTGTGCGACGCACAGTTTTTATTGCTAAGCGCCACCGCTCGCAGAAGGCGGGTGTGCACAGGTAGAGGAAAGGCAGGGTGCGCGAAAATACTGGTTTATTTTGCTTGGAATCCCAACCAACACGGGATGTCCGCGAAGTCGACGACAAAACCCCAATACAGTGAGATGCAGCTATGGGCTGATGACATACAGGCAGTGATTGAAAAACTCGGATTCCCCGGCAAAACAGTTACGAGTTACTGAATGCGAATGCGGGAAATCGGCTATGCGTCGTTCAATGGCAGCGAAGTGACGGCTCATCTTGCTATCACAGGGGCTTTCAGGCAAGCAGGTCGGGCTCAATCCTGCCATACATTTTGCGGGAAACTAAAAAGCTGTTTCTGGATCCACTGACCCGCTTTGCCCAGGACGTGTTGTTCCGTCCAGACAAGGTCGATGCCTTCCAGCGCATCGCTTTGCTGGAACGTATACTCCATTTGAGCCAACCTGTTCAGTCTCACAAGTTCTTTGACAACCGGTGACGGTAATTCAGCCCAACCCGCACCACGCAAAACCAGTTCGACAATAATGTGCGGGTTTTCCGCATACCAGATTGAAGCGCTCTTGATTTCACCGACCTGGCCAGGACCATCACGTGAACGACTTCTGAGAACCAATTGCCGATATTGTCGAAGGTCTCGGTGCGCCACTCGATCCAGCCGGGCCAGCGGATGAGAGGTAGCGCAGACCGGAACCAACACCGAATGTCCGACGCCCCGAAACTGAAAACCGGTCGGATAAAGTTCCTGTTCCGTCATCAGGCCCAGTACTGCGCGCCCCTCTTTGAGAAGCGCTGCTGTATCGTTGGGACCGGTTGTCAGGATTTCCAGCGCGACATCAGGAAATTCGCTTGAGAACCCGCTTAACACATCCAAAATCGGCGACAGGCTGATCCCCTGCTCGACCGCAATGGTTAACTTGTCCTCCACCCCTTCCGACATCGATGTCGCCTTGGCCAGAAATTCCTGATTTCCGAGTAGAACGCTTTTGGCATAGGGCAGTAGTGATTGGCCGGCCTGTGTGAGCGTCGGGGACCTGCTGCTTCTGTCAAAGAGTTGAAGATCCGTATCGATTTCAAGGTTGGCGATTGCAGTTGAAACGGCAGACTGGGCTTTGTTCATTTTCCGCGCGGCCGCAGAGAAGGAACCAAGTTCTGCGGCAAGCACAAAGGCCTGCAAACTCTCAGGTGACGGCATAGTTAACCTATCTGATATTTAGATAGTAATTAACTATAAACATCCAGAAATTTCAATAGAACACGATTCAGCAATGGAGTTGGAAATGTCGGACAATGTCATTCTGAGAACGGGTAAAGACCGTCTTCGTTATACAATCAGCTTTGAGCTGTTGCTGATGGCTGTCCTGGTGCCTGCCGGCGCAGCTTTTTTCGACAAACCGGTTGCGGAAATTGGCATGCTTGGAGTGGTTCTCGCGGTCAAGGCAATGGTGCTAAATCTTGTCTACAATTGGATATTTGACAGGGTCGATGCCCGTGCCGGGCGGGTAGCGAGTGAACGCTCGCATTTTGGTCGGATTTTGCACGCGATTGGTTTCGAGGCTTCGTTGGTGATAACGTCACTTCCTATCTATGCTTGGTGGCTCGGTATTGGATTTTTGGAAGCGCTGATGACGGATGTGGTCGTAACGTCTTTCGTCGTTGCCTATACTTATGTTTTCACACTGGCGTACGACAAATTGTTCCCGCTGGAAACCAAACCGGTTTAATTGGGTTTTGAAGGCGGGTCGCCAACAATCATGCATCTCGCTGCACTCGTAGGTACCGACTTATTCCAGACGTTTACCGAGATACTGCGCTTTCTTTGCGCAAACTCGGAATGAAATGGCACGACAATCGTAACTGGCCGGATAGTTGAGGAGCACCAAAATCCCGGTAGATTTTCAAACGTTTCTGAGCATGAACATTGGCCCGCCTCGCCAACGCGGAAAACCGTAAGCGTTTACAATCACAACGTCGATATCATCAGCGGAACGGGCAATACCTTCGTCTAGGGTTTTCTGGCCTTCTGACTGCATGGCGTTCAAGATGCGTGCCATAATATCGTCCGACGACAACGATTTGCGCACAATGCCTTTGCGCGCCGATTCTGAAAGAACCAATGCTTCGACCTCAGGGTCCGGAAGGCCCTTGGGGCTATCCTCATAGGTATAGTAACCTCTCTTTGTCTTGCGCCCGAAACGACCCAATTCGCACAGCTTGTCACCTATGTCGACATAGCGCTGGGTCTGATCCCGGGTGGCGGCCTGACGCTTCCGCATCGCCCAGGATATGTCGAGTCCCGCAAGATCCCCCATCTGGAAAATCCCCATTGGAAAGCCGAACTCAACCATCGCGCGATCAACATCCCACGGCATTGCACCGTCCTCGATCATAAACTCGGCCTCGCGCCGATAAGCTGACATGATACGGTTGGCGATAAACCCATCGCAGACGCCGGCAGGCACAGCGATCTTGTTTAGGGTCTTTGCAAATTTGACCGCAGTTGCCAGTGCAATATTGCTTACGGATTCAGGAACAACAATTTCCAGTAGCTTCATAACGTGCGCTGGGGAAAAGAAATGCAACCCGAGGGCACGGCCCTGATCTTGCAACTGGGCGGCAATTTCATTGACATTAAGATAGGATGTGTTGGTGGCAAGAATTGCATCTGGTTTCGCCACGGCTTCGATTTGGGCAAAGACCTGTTTCTTGACATCCATGTCTTCAAAAACCGCTTCGACAATCAGATCAGCGCTGACAAGATCGCGATAGCTGTCGGAGACCGAGAAGGCGTTGGTCAGTTTCTGGTGTGCATCCGGGCTGATAATGCCACGTTTCAGACTGCCGTCGAGCGTAGCGATCACACGGTGTCGACCGGCTTCGACAGATTGCGTGTCCCGTTCAACCATATGCACGGCATATCCGGACAATAGACAAGCTGCGGCGATCCCTGCCCCCATCGTGCCACCGCCTACGACACCGATTTGCGTAAGCGCGCGTGCTTCGACACTTTTGACGCGGTCAATTTTCATGGTCGCGCGCTCGGCAAAGAAGATGTACCGCAGGGCCTCGGATTGCGGATCCGACTTGAGCTTAAGAAAAGTGCTCCGTTCTGCCGAAAACGCCTCGACCGGGGGAAGAGAGAAGGCGTTCTTCAGCGCCTGAACAGCCGCTTTCGGCGCCTTTTGGCCACCAGCCTTCGCGATGATCTTGGCGGCTGAAGCATCAAAAGAAGCAGGATCTTCCGGCGCATTTACATCTCTGCCGATGACTGGTTCAGGCGCACCAATGTTTTTCGCCAGAGCGATGGCGTCCTGTACCAGATCCCTGTCCGACATCGCATCAATCAATCCCTGCTGCAAAGCAGAGCTCGCGCCAATAGGCTTGCCTGCGGCAATCATGTTCAAAGCGACCTCAGCCGAAACAAGCCGGGGCAAACGCACTGTACCGCCAGCACCTGGGATCAGGCCCAGCGTGACCTCGGGCAGCCCAAGTTTAGCATTCTGAGTTGCAATCCGCTGGTGACAGGCCATTGCCGTTTCGAGCCCACCACCAAGGGCGGCACCGTGAATGGCGGCGACCCACGGTTTGCTGGACTGTTCGATTGCGTTCAGCACATCTGGCAGGTGCGGTTCCAATGGCGGCTTTCCGAACTCGCGCATCCGCCCCGGCACTGAATGTTCGGCCGGCACATGTGAGTACCACGGCTTGGATACTGTCGTCCGCTTCGGTTTCCAAGAGTGCGCTCATCAATCCCTGACGCACCGCCTGGCTCATTGCGTTAACCGGCGGGTTGTCGAGAGTCACAACGGCGACCCCATTTCGAGCGGAAATATCTACTGCCATCTCAGTCTCCGGCCAGCGCTATGCAAAGTGGATGTTCCGGGATTTTTGGCCCGTCAATTACATTAAAATGATGCCTTCCCGGATCAGCAACCAGGTCAGCTTCGATTCCCGCCCTGGCCCACACCTCGGCCAAAAGTGCGGATTGGCGCAAAAATTCAGGTCGTTCTGCTGCTCCGACCCACGCAGTGACTTTGACGCCCGGATGCGGCAGGCAAAGGGCCGGGCTTTCCTCTTTTACGGTTTCGGGCGAAAGACCCAGATTTCCGTTCATCGAGTGAAGCAGAAGTGGGCGCAGGTCATGCAACCCGCTGATGGAAACAACGCGCTCGATGCGATGAGCAACGTCCGCTGGAAGAGGCCCGGTTTTGCAGACCAATCGTGTCACCAGATGGCCACCTGCCGAGTGGCCCGTCAACCGGATCGGCCCATCTACCTGCTGTGCTACCGTTTCCAAAGCACGCCCGATCTGCGCCGTGATTTCAGGCAAACTTGCTTCGGGAGCGAGCGTGTAGCTCGGCATCGATACGGCCCACCCAAAAGCGAGCGCGCCAGCCGCGAGATCGGACCAGCTCGATTTGTCGAAAGCCTGCCAATAACCGCCATGTACGATTACGATAAACCCTTTGGCGGTACCTTCTGGTTTGAACAGATCAAACCGCTCACGCGCATGATTACCGTAGGCCAAATCCAGCGCACCAGGATGTGCCGCGCGGAAGGCTTTCGCCCGCTCGCGCCACAGGTCCGGATACCCTACACCATCGGCAATATACGTGCCGTCGGCAAAAGCGTCCTCCCAATCAATTCCGGGCGCTGGATTCATTGGAACGCCTGCAATCCGGTTTGACCACGTCCCAATATCAGCGCATGGACATCGTGGGTGCCTTCGTAGGTATTTACCGCCTCAAGGTTCATTACGTGCTGAATGACGCCATATTCGTCCGAGACCCCGTTACCACCGTGCATGTCACGCGCTTCGCGGGCAATGGCCAACGCCTTTCCGCAATTGTTTCGCTTCATGAGGCTGATCAGTTCCGCCGAGTTTACGTGATCATCCATCATGCGC
This sequence comes from Ruegeria sp. E8, assembly GCF_056533985.1. Classification (NCBI taxonomy): domain Bacteria; kingdom Pseudomonadati; phylum Pseudomonadota; class Alphaproteobacteria; order Rhodobacterales; family Roseobacteraceae; genus Ruegeria; species Ruegeria sp. E8. The sequence goes on along the minus strand of NZ_JBQFOY010000015.1, from coordinate 32,607 downwards.
CCCAGGCGCAGCGCACCCAAAAGCCCAAGCGAAATCTCGGTTTGCATGTCGGCGAGTTTTTTCTGGACAAGCTGCATGGCGGCAAGTGGTTTGCCAAATTGTTTGCGTTCAATTGTGTAGTTGCGCGCCGCGTGCCAGCAGGCTTCGGCAGCCCCCATTGCGCCCCAACTGATGCCATAGCGGGCACGGTTCAAACACCCGAACGGGCCAGCCAAGCCTTGGGCATTCGGCAACAGATTTTCTTTCGGAACAAAAACTTCGTCCATCTGAATCATGCCGGTGATCGAAGCGCGCAGGCTGAATTTGCCGTCAATCTTTGGCGCGTTCAGACCCTTCATCCCCTTCTCCAAAAGGAAGCCGCGGATTTTTCCGTCGTGGTCATCCGATTTCGCCCATATTACAAATACATCAGCAATGGGGCTGTTGGTGATCCAGTTCTTGGCCCCGGAAATCAAGTACCCGCCATCAGACTTCTTGGCGCGCGTCGTCATTGATCCCGGGTCCGACCCATGGTCTGGCTCGGTCAATCCAAAGCAGCCGACCCATTCTCCCGAGGCCAGTTTGGGCAGGTATTTCTTGCGTTGGTCTTCACTTCCATAAGCAAAGATCGGATGCATCACCAGCGAGCTTTGAACAGACATGGCAGAGCGATAGCCGCTGTCAACCCGCTCGACTTCCCGCGCCACCAGCCCATAAGCGACATAGTTGGCTCCTACACAGCCATACTCTTCGGGAATGGTCGAACCAAGCAAACCCAATTCGCCCATCTCGGACATGATCTCGCGATCGAACACTTCATGGCGGTTTCCTTCAATCGCGCGCGGCTTGAGCTTTTCCTGACAATAGGCGCGCGCGGTGTCGCGGATCATGCGTTCTTCTTCCGAGAGCAGCGAATCCATCAAAAATGGATCCTCCCAAACAAGGGCAGCCGGTTTGGCGCGTGCCATTTCCGGAGTTGCCTGATGAACTTCTGACGCGTCGCTGGCGCGCATGAGATTCTCTCCCTGATCGAAGTAGTCCTTTAAATCTGTATTTTTAGTGCTTTAAACTTTCAAGCTTGAAATAAAAAGCCTGCTCATCTAGCGTCAATGGAAAGGCGGGTCGGTCTGCTGGCGATTCAAGTGAGGAGGCATTCCAATGCGGGTAGCATGTTTGGGCGGGGGGCCGGCGGGGCTCTATTTTGCGATCTCCATGAAGCTCAAGGACCCGACGCATGATGTTGTCGTGATTGAGCGCAATCGAGCCAACGATACCTTCGGCTGGGGTGTTGTCCTGTCGGATGATGCTCTGGAAAATCTGGAGAAGAACGATCCTCAAAGTGCACAAGCAATCCGTGATCACTTTGCCTATTGGGATGACATCGCGGTGGTCCATGACGGTGTTAGAACCGTTTCCGGAGGGCACGGGTTCGCAGGCATCGGCCGAAAACAGATGCTTATACTTTTGCAGGACCGCGCCCGCGAACTGGGTGTCGAACTGCGTTTTGAAACCGAGTTCTCGTCAGCCGCCGATTTCAAGGACGACTACGACCTCGTGGTCGCTTGCGACGGGATCAATTCCAGCACCCGTTCCGTTTACGCAGACCAGTTTGAACCGAACATAGACGTTCGCGAATGCCAATTCATTTGGCTGGGTACCCACCAGAAATTCGATGATGCTTTTACGTTTATTTTCGAAAAGACCGAACATGGCTGGATGTGGGCGCATGTCTATCAGTTCGACCACAACACCGCGACATTCATCGTAGAATGCCAGCAGGACACCTGGGATCGCTTCGGCTTCAAGGACATGTCCAAAGAAGAGATTGTGGAAACATGCCGCAATGTCTTTGCTGATCATCTCGGCGGTCACGAATTGATCTCGAATGCTGCGCATTTACGTGGATCCGCCGTCTGGATGAAATTCCCACGTGTGATCTGTGAGAAATGGTATCACGACAACATCGTATTGATGGGCGACGCGGCCGCGACTGGACACTTCTCCATCGGGTCTGGGTCGCGTCTGGCATTTGACAGCGCGATTTCGCTCGCGAACTACCTGCATTCCGAAACCAACATGGATGCTGCTTTTGAACGCTATCAGGAAGAACGCCGTCTGGAAGTGCTTCGCCTGCAATCAGCGGCGCGCAACTCGCTGGAATGGTTCGAACAAGTAGAACGTTACCTCGACCTCGATCCGGTTCAATTCAACTATTCGCTGCTGACCCGAAGCCAACGGATCAGCCATGAGAATCTGCGCCTGCGTGATCCGAAATGGCTTGAGAGTGCCGAGAAGTGGTTTCAGATCCAGGCCGGTGTCCCGGAGGGCGCAACTGTTCGAGCGCCAATGTTCGCCCCTTACAAAATGCGGAGCATGGATCTGAAGAACCGGATCGTCGTCTCTCCCATGGCGCAGTACAAGGCAGTCGACGGTACACCAAACGACTGGCATCTGATCCACTATGGTGAACGCGCCAAGGGTGGTGCCGGGCTCGTTTATACTGAGATGACCTGCGTTTCGGACACCGGGCGCATTACACCGGGTTGCCCAGGTCTCTATGCACCCGAACACGAGGCTGCCTGGGCTCGCTTGACCAAATTTGTGCATGAAGAGACCGACGCAAAAGTCTGCTGTCAGATCGGCCACTCGGGTCGCAAGGGGTCTACCAACATCGGCTGGGAAGGTATGGACAAACCACTGCCGCACGGCAATTGGGGTCTTGTCTCAGCCTCATCAATCGCTTGGTCCTCCGAAAACGCGACCCCGCGCGAGGCCACACAGGCCGATATGGACGAAATCAAAGCCCAGTTTGTCGCCTCGGCGGAAATGGCAGAACGCGCGGGCTTTGACATGATCGAGTTGCACGCTGCCCATGGCTATTTCATTTCGTCGTTCATTTCGCCGGTGTCGAACACGCGCAGCGATCAATATGGCGGCAGTTTGGAAAACCGCCTGCGCTACCCGCTGGAAGTTTTTGCGGCGATGCGCACCGTCTGGCCCGACGACAAACCCATGTCGGTGCGGATTTCCGCCAATGATTGGATAGGCGAGGATGGTGTCACCCCGGAAGAAGCCGTCGAAATTGCCAAAGCGTTCAGCGCCGCCGGAGCCGACATCATTGATGTGTCCGCCGGCCAAACATCGGTCGACGCACAGCCGGTCTACGGGCGTATGTTCCAAACTCCGTTCTCGGACCGTATTCGTAACGAAGCGGGAATCAGCACGATGGCAGTGGGCAATATTTATGAGGCGGACCATGCAAATTCCATTCTGATGGCTGGCCGCGCCGATTTGGTTGCGGTAGGGCGCCCGCATCTTTCTGACCCTTATTGGGCGCTGCGTGAGGGTGCCAAAACAGGCGACCGGGCAGAACGGTCCTGGCCGATGCCATATCTGGCCGGGCGTGATCAAACCTGGCGTTTGGCGGACCGTGCAGCGGAGATGATCCGCGTATGACTTTGGCAGGAAAACACTTTGTGGTCACCGGGGGTGGCACTGGCGTCGGGGCAGACACCGCGCAAACGCTTGCCGACGCCGGGGCATCCATCACCATAATGGGGCGTAAGGAAGGACCTCTGAAAGATCAGGGCCTGCCTTATCAAATCTGCGATGTCACAGATCCGGATGCGGTGCAAAAAGCGTTTGAAGACGCAAGGACCGAGAACGGCTCAATTTCCGGCGTCATCGCCAATGCGGGCGCTGCGGAAAGCACGCCTTTTGCCAAAATGACACCGGCAACATTGCAGGCCATGCTGGCTGTCAACTTGATAGGTGTGGCAAATGTCTGGCTGGCTGCGTTGCCGGATATGAAAGCCGCCGGTTGGGGGCGCTTGATCGCCATTGCCTCAACTGCTGGCCTGAAGGGATATCCCTATGTCTCGGCGTACTGCGCGGCCAAGCATGGTGTTGTGGGATTGACCCGCGCCTTGTCAATTGAATTGGCCGCAACTGGGATCACTGTAAACGCAATTTGCCCTGGCTTTATCGAAACGCCGATGCTCGAACGCTCGGTCGCGAACATAGTCGAAAAGACTGGCATGTCCGAGGATCAGGCGCGCGCGTCTTTGTTGTCTGGAAATCCGCAAAAACGCTTCGTTCAAACCGACGAGGTGGCTGGAACGGCGCTGTGGTTGTGTTCCGATGAGGCCCGTTCCGTGAATGGGCACGCGCTATCTCTTTCCGGAGGCGAAATATGAACACAAAAAGCAAGCAAGCGAGCCAATCGGAGCCGATTTCCAAGGAACGTCTGCGCCTGTGGCTGAAATTGCTGAAAGCGAGCAGCTTAATCGAGGATGAAATCCGCCGCCGCCTCCGCAACGAAATGGAATGGACCCTGCCCCGCTTCGATGTGATGTCGGCGCTTTCCCGTGCTCCGGAAGGCATGAAGATGAGCGAGATTTCCACGCTCCTTCGGGTTTCGAACGGCAATATCACTGGGATCGTAGACAAATTGGCTGAAGAAGGTCTCGCTCTGCGTGTGGCTGTGCCGGGGGATCGTCGGGCAAATCTTGTGCGCCTGACGCCCAAAGGGATTTCAGTTTTTGAAACACACGCTGCCGCCCATGAAACATGGGTCAATGAATTGCTGGGCGGGCTAAACGCGGATGACATCGACGGGATGATCCTGCGCCTGGACCATCTGACAGAGTCTCTGGAGGAGTAAGAAACGATGCGAAGTGACGTAGAGCACATTAACTGCTCAATTGAAAACGGCATTGCGACGATCTCACTTGACCGGCCTGAACGCAAAAACCCACTGACCTTCGACAGTTATGCGGAATTGCGCGACTGGTTCCGGGATTTGCATTATTCCGATGACGTTGGTGCAGTGGTCTTTGCCCCCAATGGCGGCAACTTCAGTTCCGGCGGGGATGTGCATGACATCATTGGCCCGCTGACCAAAATGAATATGAAAGAGCTTCTGGCTTTTACGCGCATGGCCGGTGACCTGGTCAAAGCGATGGTAAACTGCGGCAAACCCATCATTGCAGCCGTTGACGGTATCTGCGCCGGAGCGGGCGCAATCATCTCAATGGCGTCCGACCTGCGCATAGCTACACCCGAAGCGAAAACGGCTTTCCTATTCAATCGTGTCGGGCTGGCTGGTTGCGATATGGGCGCTTGCGCAATCCTGCCTCGGATCATCGGCCAGGGACGGGCGGCAGAACTGCTTTATCTTGGTCGTTCCATGAGCGCCGAAGAAGGACTGGCCTGGGGGTATTTCAATCAGGTTGTTCCGGCAGATGACTTGGTTGAAACCGCGAGCAAGCTTGCCAAACGCATTGCCGAGGGACCGGGTTTCGCCAACATGATGACCAAAACCATGCTGGCGCAGGAATGGTCTATGTCGATCGAACAGGCGATTGAGGCAGAGGCCCAGGCGCAGGCGATCTGTATGCAAGGGCAGGATTTTCATCGCGCTTACAACGCCTTTGTTGCCAAAGAAAAACCAGTGTTTGAGGGCGACTGATGGCAGACAAGAGCTTTCTGAATTGGCCCTTTTTCGACGATACTCACCGTGCGCTCGCCTCCGAACTCGAATCTTGGGCAGAGACCAGTCTTGGCGAAATCGATCATGCGAACACCGATGAGGCCTGTCGTCAACTCGTGAAGATACTTGGCGAAGCAGGCTTTGCGACACATTCCGGTTCTCAAGATGGCAAACTGGACGTGCGCACCCTGTGCCTGATCCGCGAAACACTGGCTCGTTACGACGGCTTGGCTGATTTCGCCTTTGCGATGCAAGGTTTGGGAACCGGGGCGATCTCACTTTTTGGGACAGATGCGCAACGCGCTGAATGGTTGCCGCTGACCCGATCAGGCAAGGCGATTTCCGCCTTTGCCCTGACAGAGCCCGGCAGTGGCTCGGATGTGGCTGCCAATACAATGACGGCAACACGTGACGGCAACGATTTCGTTCTGAACGGGCAGAAAACCTGGATATCAAATGGTGGCATCGCGGATGTTTACACCGTTTTTGCCCGAACCGGGGAAGCTCCCGGTGCGCGTGGTATGTCAGCTTTTGTGGTGCCCGCAGACACCCCTGGGTTTGAAGTTGCCGAGCGGCTGGACACCATCGCACCCCATCCATTGGCGACACTCGATTTCAAGGATGCTCGCATCCCGGCCAGTGCTCTGATTGGTGAGCCCGGACAAGGGTTCAAGATCGCGATGTCGGTGCTGGACGTCTTCCGTTCAACCGTCGCAGCGGCGGCGCTAGGCTTCGCGCGGCGTGCGCTGGACGAGGCGCTGGACCGTGTCACCAAACGCCACGTGCATGGCTCGCCGCTCTTTGACCTCCAGATGGTGCAAGGGCATATTGCGGATATGGCCCTTGATGTGGATGCTGCGGCCTTGCTGGTCTATCGCGCGGCATGGACCAAAGATAGCGGCGCATCCCGCGTCACGCGCGAAGCGGCGATGGCCAAGCTGTTTTCTACGGATCAGGCGCAACAGGTCATCGACAAGGCAGTGCAACTGCACGGTGGTGACGGGGTCAAATCCGGCGAAACCGTCGAGAAACTCTACCGCGAGATCAGGGCTTTGCGCATTTATGAGGGCGCGTCAGACGTGCAGCGCGTTGTCATTGCCCGCCAAACGCTCGCGGCATTTCAGGGGAGATAACGATGTTCAAGCCTTCGGCCCACATGGATACGTTCGCAAGAGACAACCTGCCGCCGCAAAATTTGTGGCCCGACCTGTTGCTGGACAAGTTTGACTACCCGGATCGGCTCAATGTGGCCGTTGAACTGACCGATGCCATGGTGGTCAAAGGCTTTGGGGACAACACTGCGCTCATCGGGAACGGTCGCCGCCGAACCTATAAAGAGCTGAGCGATTGGACCAATCGGCTGGCGCATGTGTTGGTCGAGGATTTGGGAGTGAAGCCAGGCAATCGGGTCATAATCCGATCCGCCAACAACCCGGCGATGGTTGCCTGCTGGCTGGCTGCGACCAAGGCAGGAGCGGTGGTGGTCAACACCATGCCAATGCTCCGCGCATCCGAGCTGACCAAATATGTCGAGAAAGCCGAGATCACGCATGCGCTGTGTGACACCCGACTGATGGACGAGATGGCTGCATGCGCCAAGGACAGCAAGTTTCTCAAAACCGTTGTGGGCTTTGACGGCACAGCCAATCACGATGCGGAATTGGACAGGCTTGCGCTGGAAAAGCCGGTGACCTTTGACTCGGTTGACACGGCACAGGATGACGTTGCGCTGATTGGTTTCACCTCTGGTTCCACCGGCAATCCCAAGGCAACCATGCACTTCCACCGCGATCTGCTGATCATTGCGGATGGCTATGCGCGTGAGGTCCTCAACGTGCAGCAACAGGACGTGTTTGTCGGCTCGCCTCCTCTGGCCTTCACCTTTGGTCTAGGTGGTCTGGCTGTGTTTCCGCTGCGGTTCGGAGCAACAGCGACTCTGTTGGAAAACGCCTCGCCCCCCAACATGATCGACATCATCGAGACCTACAAAGCAACCGTCTGCTTTACCGCGCCCACCGCCTATCGGGCCATGCTGCGGGCCATGGACGAGGGCGCGGATTTGTCGTCGCTTCGCGCGGCCGTTTCGGCCGGGGAAACCCTGCCGGGACCTGTCTATGACGATTGGATTGCAAAAACCGGCAAGCCAATGCTGGATGGTATCGGCGCCACCGAGATGCTACATATCTTCATCACGAACCGGTTCGAAGATCACAGACCGGCCTGCACAGGCAAGCCGGTATCGGGCTATGAAGCCAAAGTGATCGGACCCGATGGCACCGAAGTCCCTCGTGGTGAGATTGGGCGACTTGCAATGCGTGGCCCAACCGGGTGTCGCTACCTGCACGGCGAACGCCAAAACGAATATGTGCAAGACGGCTGGAACATTTCCGGTGACACTTTCATGCAGGATCAGGATGGCTATTTCCATTTCACTGCCCGCGATGACGACATCATCGTCAGTTCTGGATACAATATCGCAGGCCCAGAGGTTGAAGCGGCTTTGCTGTCCCATGGGGCGGTCGCAGAATGTGCTGTAATTGGCGTTCCTGACGAAGAGCGTGGCTCGATCGTTCAGGCGCATGTCGTTCTCGGCGCAGGTGACACACCAACCGATGAGTTGGTGAAACAGCTTCAGGACCACGTCAAAGCAACCATTGCACCTTTCAAATATCCCCGCTCGATCATCTTTTCCAATGCGCTTCCCAAAACGGAAAGCGGCAAGATCCAGCGCTTTAGACTAAAGGAAACCTCGCAATGAGTGGCACGGCGTATGATCCCGGCACTGATGGGGCGAAGATGGATTTCAAAGATGCGATGTCCTATGGGGACTATCTGCACCTCGAAGACATTCTGGCGCATCAAAAGCCGCAGAGCGATGCCCATGACGAGATGCTGTTTGTCATTCAGCACCAGACCAGCGAGCTCTGGATGAAGTTGGCAATCCACGAAATGGCAGCAGCGCGTACTGCCCTGCAAACCGGCGATACAGCAACAATGTTCAAGATGTTGGCACGAGTCAGCCGTATCTTCGAGCAGCTCAACAGCGCCTGGGATGTCCTCAGGACAATGACACCCGCCGACTACACGAGGTTTCGCGCAGCGCTTGGGCCATCCTCGGGGTTTCAATCCTATCAGTATCGGATGATTGAGTATGTGTTGGGCAACCGGAACCCCAATATGCTGAAGCCGCACGAGAAGCTTACAGACGTTCATAAGATGCTATCGGATGAATTGGCGCGTCCGAGCTTTTACGATGAAGTGGTCCGGATGCTGTTCCGAGAAATCGACGGCCACGAAAACAACGTTCCTGCACATCAGCTTGACAGTCCACACGCCGCTGTCCCCGAGATTCAGGCGCGTTGGAAGATCGTCTATGAGAATATCGACGAATATTGGTCTTTGTACGATTTGGGTGAAAAACTTGTCGATCTCGAAGATTATTTTCGCCGTTGGCGGTTCAACCACGTCACAACCGTAGAACGTGTCATCGGCTTCAAGCGCGGCACCGGCGGCACGGCTGGCGTACAGTATTTGCGCAAGATGCTTGAAGTGGAACTGTTCCCCGAGCTTTGGAACCTGCGAGGTGAACTCTAAACATGTCTGCACCTCTTCCCAGAAAGGACCTGTTCGATATTCCGGACGATGTCATCTACCTTGATGGTAATTCGCTTGGCCCATTGCCCAAAGGCGCAACAGATCGGGCGATCGAAGTCATCGGCCATGAGTGGGGCTCGGGGTTAATACGCGCGTGGAATACCGCCGACTGGATTTCGCTGCCCAAACGGGTTGGAGATAAAATTTCCGCACTGATCGGAGCGCCGGAAGGATCCGTCGCCACCGGGGACACGCTGTCGATCAAGGTCTACAAGGCCTTGGCCGCCGCCTTGAAGATGCGCCCGGACCGCAAGGTGATTTTGTCTGACAATGGTAATTTTCCCACTGATTTGTACATGGCGCAGGGCCTGATCGACACCATCGACAAAGGTTATGAGCTGCGAACTCCGTCACCAGAAGATGTAGCAGAGGCCATCACTGAGGACGTGGCTGTCGTTCTGCTGACGCAGGTGGACTACCGTTCAGGACGCATGCATGACATGAAGGCAATCACCGAAAGGGCCCATGCAGTCGGTGCGGTGATGATCTGGGATCTGGCGCATAGCGCAGGCGCCGTTCCGGTTGATTTGACGGGGTCGAACGCTGAGTTTGCCGTTGGCTGCACCTACAAATATCTGAATGGCGGGCCAGGATCTCCGGCATTTATCTACGTTCGACCTGATGTCGTAAAGGATGTAAAGCCTGCCCTAGCGGGATGGATGGGGCACGATGCGCCCTTTGCGATGGAGTTGGGCTATCGTCCGGCAATGTCGACAGAACGTCTTCGGGTCGGGACCCCGCCAATCGTTCAGCTTTCGATCTTGGATCAAGCTATGACCGCGTGGGATGAAGTGTCGATGGGTGACATTCGCGCAGCCTCAATTGAGCTCTGTGATTTGTTTATCACTGAGGTAGAAGCCCGTTGTCCTCAATTGAAATTGGCCTCCCCACGTGACGCAACCCAACGTGGCAGCCAGGTCTCGTTCGCGTTTGAAAATGGCTACGCTGCAATGCAAGCACTGATCGAGCGCGGCGTGATCGGTGATTTCCGAGCACTGGATATCATGAGGTTTGGATTCACACCTTTGTACATTGACCAGGCTGATGTCCTTAAAGCGGCCGGTATAATCGAAGATGTGATTGCTAAGGAGCTTTGGAAAGACCCGAAATATCAGACCAGGTCGCGCGTGACATAACTCGAGAGAAAACCATGAGCGTACTTTTTGTACAAATCCGCTGCCGTCCCGGTACTGCATATAACGTGGCAAGTGAAATCGGTTTGAGAGAGATCCACTCCGAACTCTATTCAATCAGTGGTGATTTTGACCTGCTGCTAAAACTCGTCATCCCGGAAGGCGAGGACATTGGACGTTTCATCAACGACAATCTCCTCGGCATCGAAGGGATCGAACGCACCCATACAATACAGACGTTCAAGGTTTTTACGCGCTAGAATGCATTTTTGTTTCCCTCAAAAAGTTCTGTTCAAACATTGCGATCCGGCGGGCATCGTTTTCTATCCTCGCTATTTCGAGATGCTCAATGATGCGGTTGAAGCGATGTTCAGCGATCTGCTGGGTTGGCCGTTTGAAACCATGCACCCCGACCACGGCGTCCCGACGGTTGCTTTGGATATTCAGTTCAAAGCGCCAAGCCGCCATGGTGACGCGTTGACACTGCAGATCGGTATTGAAGCCATAGGCGGTTCCAGCCTGTCTCTCAGAACATGTGCTGTAGCAGATGACTCTAAGCGCTTTGAGGTGCGGCACACACTGGTTTGCATAGGTTCGAACGGAAAACCAACCCGATGGCCGGAAAGATTCCGGCAGACTGTTAATGACCTGATGGAGGAGCAGACATGAAACCCAAAACAATCCATCCAGAAGGTTGGGCACCCGCATTGGGTTATGCAAACGGCATGTTGATGCCAGACGGGACGCTGCATGTTGGCGGTCAGATCGGCTGGGACAAGGACAAAAAAATTGTACAAGGCGGCTTTATTCCACAGATGGAACAGGCCCTGAACAACATCGCCGAAATTGTGCGCGCGGCGGGCGGGGATATCGAAGATATTGGCCGCCTGACATGGTTCGTCAAAGACAAGGACGAATACCTCGCCAAACAACGTGAGGTAGGAAAGGCCTATCAACGTGTCTTCGGTAAACACTTCCCAGCGATGTCGATGATTATCATCAAGGATCTGGTGGAAGATGAAGCTTTGGTAGAAATCGAAGCAACGGCTTACATCGCCCAGAAATAACGCGATGGATGCATTCATCTGCGACGCGGTTCGGACGCCAATCGGGCGCTATGGCGGAGCGCTGTCTTCTGTGCGGGCCGATGATCTCGCAAGCATTCCAATCAAGGCCCTGAAGGAACGTAATCCTGACGTTGACTGGAGTTTATTGGATGAAGTGGTGCTTGGATGCGCCAATCAAGCGGGCGAGGATAATCGAAATGTGGCTCGGATGGTTTTGCTGCTGGCTGGATTACCCGTCGAGGTGCCTGGACTCACGGTAAACCGCCTGTGTGCAAGTGGCATGGATGCAATTGGCATTGCCGCGCGCGGAATCAAATCCGACGACTACGCCCTCGTTATTGCCGGCGGTGTAGAAAGCATGTCGCGCGCTCCTTTTGTGATGCCGAAAGCCGGAACTGCTTTTGACAGACGAAATGCGGTTTGTGACACGACAATCGGTTGGCCTTTCATTAACCCGCACTTTGAAGCTGAGTTTGGAACCGAGTCCATGCCAGAAACGGCCGACAATGTTGCCGTTCACTGGTCTGTATCACGCACCAATCAGGATGCTTTTGCCATCCGATCACAGAAAAATGGGCGGCCTGCGCGATCTGGGCGTCGCCGATGATGACCCGCGTGTGAACCCGAACGGCGGAGCGATTGCCATGGGACATCCTCTTGGCATGACAGGCGCGCGTCTGGTGCTAGCCGCAGCACACGAGCTCAAACACACCAAAAAGAGGTCTGCCTTATGCACCGTGTGCGTTGGCGTTGGGCAAGGTACTGCCCTTTTGTTGGAGCGAACTTGAGCTTACGGATGTTTGCTGAGATCGCGGGATAAGTGCGTCCGGAACGACGTTCGTTTTGATCATGCGAAAAATTTGCGACACAATCTTCCTGCCTGGATTTATCGCCGGTTTGCCCAGCCGAAGGAAGTGATTACGGGCAAGCCGCGCAGTTACTTCAAGCGATTAACACCTCACATCCAGCTGCTGACCGTATCGCGTAGTGTCTCGGTTGCCAGATCTTCAATCTGAGCGCGTTCGCTTTCTTCCGCGAGGCTTACCATCAATAGCAAAGAGACAGCCAGACGCATGGCGAATGTGATCTGAATAGTAGAGAATGAATGGCTGGAATAAGTGAGAACGTTCTTGCGAACGGTATTCACAATATCGGCCTCATAATTTTTGTCTGCCTCACGAATTCGATCATTCATCATCATCGCTTTGGTCAATTCGACTGCAAGCGCATGGTCAAATGCTGTGTGATTGTCGACATGCCGACGAAAGAGGTAAGCTGCCAAATCTGCAGGACCCAGCACTTCTGTTAACTCTTCCAGCGCTTGAAGGTTAACTCTCCGTTCTTCGGCCAGCCAGTCATCATACAACTTGCGGAAGATATCATCCTTATGTGCGAAGTATCGGTAAACAGTGCCTATCCGGCATCCGACGGCGTCAGCCACATGGTTGGTCGTGAAGTTTTCGAACCCTCGCTCGACGAGAACCTTTCGCGAAGCAGCAAGGATTTCTTCGACCTTGGTTCTGGCGCGTGGCTGGACCGGTGTTTTACGCATCGCGCTCTGTTTTCTCCTTGAGTACCGGCGTCGACGCCTGACCAACATTTCGGTGCCAAGTTCGCCGGCACAGGTCTTATAGGTGACCTATGCCTACACCGCCGGGCTTTCACCTTAAAGTGATCACTTAAAAAATGACTGTTTACTCATTTTTGAAGTTGGCATAGGCTGCTTCAAACACTAAGCAGTATCGTTGAGGTCACCATGCCCTGGGATGAAGTAGATCAGGCCTTTTTGCGCACCGAACTGAAAGGCACCCAAAGCGAAAACACTTTTGCCGGAGCGCTGAGCTTTATGCGGCGCAAGTACTCGCGGGATTTGACCGGTGTTGACGCGGCAATAACCGGAATACCATTTGATTGCGCGGTGTCGCATCGCCCTGGCGCTCGATTTGGACCAGCGGCCATTCGCAAGGCATCGGCGCATTTTGCGACCGGCCCTATCTGGCCGTGGGGGTTCGATCCGTTCGATACGCTTGCCGCGATTGATTACGGTGACTGTCTGGTCGACTATGCCGATACGCCATCAATCGATACAACCATTGAAGAGCATGTCCGGCCAATTGTCGAAAGCGGAGCCTATCTGCTTTCGCTAGGCGGTGATCACTATTGCTCTTATCCGCTTTTGAAAGCGGTTGCTGCGGTCCACGGACCTCTTGCCTTTGTGCACTTTGATGCGCATCGCGATGTAGAGCCCTCTGAAGACCGTGTACAGGATCACGGAGCGATGTTCGGCTATGCCATCCAAGATGGCGTTATCGATCCGAAGAAGTCTGTTCAGATTGGCATTCGTACAACCTTCGAAGATGAAGGTGATTTTGGAATGACGATCCTTGGTGCAGATAAGGTACATGCCAGCAGCGCTGACGAAATCGCCCAGATAGTGCGCGATGTTGTTGGTGAAAGCAAAACCTATCTGACCTTCGATATCGACTGCCTTGATCCGGCATTTGCCCCCGGCACAGGAACGCCGGTTCCCGGCGGCTTGAGCTCGTATCAAGCTCTATCCATCCTGCGCAAGCTGACGGACGTCAATTTCGTCGCGTCCGATCTGGTTGAAGTTCTTCCCGCCCATGACGTCAGCGATACAACCGCTCTCGCGGCAGCGATGGTCTGCGCCGAAATGCTTTGCTTGCGTGCAACCCGCGTACGTCAAAAAGCCTAACCGGATCCATTGAACGCTCGGAGGAGGGCTGGATGGGTCGAGTTTATAGGAGAAATCTCAGGGCGGAAAAACAATGACGGGCAAGTTTGGAAAATATTCCTGGGTGGATCGTTGTCCGCTATGTGTATCGCTTTTGGACATGGCCTGGCCGCAGAAGAGGTCCTTGTCTACAATTGGGATCTTTATATCGACCACAGCCTACTGGAAAAATTCCAAGCCGAGACCGGCATTGAATTGGTTTACGACGTTTTTGAAAGCAACGAAACGCTCGAAACAAAACTTCTGGCAGGAGATACAGGCTACGACGTTGTTGCACCCTCTGCCTCATTCCTTGAACGTCAGATTCAAACAGGGGTGTTTCAGCCGCTTGACATGTCGAAACTCCCCAATGCTGAGCATCTCTGGGATGACCTCCGCTCCCGAACGACGACGTATGATGGCGTGAATGAGCATTCTGTCACCTATATGTGGGGCACCGCCGGAATTGGTGTGAACTTACCTCGTGTTCGCGAAATACTGAGAGATGACGCCCCCATCGATTCCTGGGAACTGGTTTTCAGCCCCAAATACATGGAAAAGCTGTCTGAGTGCGGTGTGTATTTCCTGGATTCGCCAACAAACATCATCCCGGCAGCACTAAAATACATTGGCGAAGACCCGACCAGACAGGATGTAGAAACAATTGAAAAGGTGCTTCCCGTCCTCGAAGCTGTCCGGCCCTATATTTTGAAGTTCAACAATGCCGAATATGTTACAGCTCTTGCAAATGGAGATGCCGGCGTTGCCGCTGGTTGATCAGAGGATGTTTTCCAAGCCCGTGATCGCGCAGTGGAAGCTGACAACGGCGTTGAAATTGTCTACTCGGTACCAATTGAGGGTACGGATATGTGGTTTGACCAGTTTGCTATCCCAGCCGATGCGCCCAATCCTGAAGCCGCACATAAGTTCATCAACTTCATCTTGAACCCTGAAAACATAGCGGTGGCCAGTAACTTCATTTGGTATGCAAATGCAGTGGACGCATCGATACCACTTCTGGATGCTGAAATCTCTGGTGACCCAGGAATCTATCCCGAAGAGTCGACCATGCAAAGCCTCTACACGGTATCTCCGTATGGGCAGCGGACACAGCGAGCTGTGACGCGCATGTGGACCAAAATCAAATCCGGCACCCAAAAGACAAAAAGCAGCCTCCTTGTTGGGGGCTGCAAGCTCGACTTCGCTAGAAAGGTTGAGTTTCACGCCATGAGGATAGGCAGTCATCTACATTCAGTTTAACTCGCAAACAGAATGTAAGGCGTCGGTTTCTTCCTGACGGCCCGTTGTACACTTTGCCGTTTAGCCCTCCGGACTCACTGTCAACCGTTTGATGTGGTGGGAAAATTCTGCTTAAACCCCCGCTCGGGCCTTGCATATCCGGACCCCATCACGGTCGAGATCGCCTGCAAAAAACCTGCGATGCGTCGTTGATAGACCTCCAGCACCTGCGGCATCAATTCAAGACGCTCTTCGCGGCTTGTTTGCCCCCAGCTTCCTGCGCCGCCTTTGCAGCTGCCACTACACGACCACATCCGCAGCCGTACCCAGTGAAAGTGTTGCAATCGTCTGTTCGGTCTCCGGGTTGATCACGTCCATAGGCGTCGCATTAACGGGGGCACCCACGCACCACCAATGTAAAATTTGTCGGTATGCACATTGCCCATTGCCGAGCCCTTCTTAACAGGTCGAATTAGATTGACGAGGTTCAGGGACCATCCTTGAAACGATACCAGCCAAAGGCAGGTGGAAGAGGACCGTCGCCAACGGCCCAGTTCAAACCGCCGCAACGGGCGCTTCATCACTTCCGGATGCAGGCGAGTGCTGCGTCCCAACGCCATGTGTGCGATAAGTGCCCCGGCATAAGGCGCCATAGCGACTCCGCCGCCGTGGTATCCCAAGGCCGCCCATGCATTGCCAAGCCCCGGGACCGGCCCGGTAAATGGCACGAGGTTGCGGGTCATGCAGACGAGGCCGGACCAGAAATGCTCGGTCTCCACATGTCGCCACTCGGGAAACATCTTTTCGAAGCCCGCCCGAACTTATTGCCGTGTTGCCGCCAGCATGTTTTCTGTCGACCGTACTGATCCACGTAGCCCGAACAGCATCCTTCCGTTTGGCATCAGCCGGAAATAGTGCAGCAGTTTGCGGGTATCGACCAGCATCTGGGTACTCTACCAACCCTGCGCCTGCTGTTCCTCAACCGTGATCGGGCGAGTCACCAGGACGTTGGACTGAACCGGCAGATAGCGCCCGGCAAAGGCATCCGGCAGATCATCCGTAGAATAGCCATTGGTGGCGATCAGCAGATTTTTGGCGTGTACGATCCCGTCAGGGGTCCGCAGCATGTGGCCGTTGTGCTGCTCAATGGGCTGGACCGGAGATTCTGTGAAAATCCGCATGCCTGCGGCTTCAGCCGCGCTGGTCAGGCCAAGGGCAAACTTCAACGGGTTCAGAGCAAACCCGATGGGCAACTGCACAGCGCCAAAGAAGCTTGCGCTATTCATGCCGTGAGAGGTCATTTCTTTTTGGGGAATGAAATCAAAGGGCAGCCCGTAGCGATCGGTGTAAGACTGCCCGTAGGCTTTCAGACCCTGCACGACCTCGGGTCGATGCGCCACGTAAGTGTGGCCATCGGAGTGTCGATCAACATCCAGTTCGAAGCGTTCCAGATACTCTTCGACCAGATCGACCGCCGCGCGTTCGGCGTTAAAGAAACCTGCGCACCAGAAGAGCCGTATTTTCTGGCGATGGCGTCGTCTGCCATCTTGGCGCTGCCAATGGAAACCAGCCCGCCGTTTCGCCCCGAGGCACCCCATCCGGCGCGCGCGGCTTCCTGCAGAACGACATCCGCACCGGCTTAGGCAAGTGTCAGCCCTGCGGACAGACCGGTATAGCCTCCTCCGATGATAGCAAACTCGCAAGAGATCTCACCGGTTTGGACCGGGTGGCGCGGCTGGGGGGCGTCAACGGTACTTTCCCAATACCGGTCACGGATCGGGCCGTCGCTATAGGCTATTCGAACGTCTGGGGTGGAATCGAGTTGGCTGAAAACTTGATAATGAACTCGGCCTGGACCTACCCGGCAAACGGAATCGAAGACGTTACCTCCGAAAACGTGTTTGTTGCGGCAAAGTATGATGTTGGTGCCTGGGGGCCAACGCCAAGTACTTCCAGACCAAAATTGACAATGCGCGGGCAGCCTCCTTTCGCGCCGGGCCGGCGAGGACAGCGGATCTCGAATCCAAGGGATACGAATTGGGCTTCGGCTATACATGGAACGGGAGCTTTGTTCGGTTGGGCTATGCGAATATTGACACCAAAATCAATGGCCGCGCCGAAGATTCCTTCACCGGTAACTACCTGACTATGCCGATGGGTGAGTTTGTGTCACTGCAGGCGGCGCATCAGTTTAACAGCGGGGTGCTGATTGGCGGTGACGCACAAGTGGCGTTTGACTACGACGACACATACGACCTTGCTACAGGCGGACGTGGTCCCAAGCTTCCAGGGTACACCGTGGTCAATGTATTTGCTCAATATTCTCCCAAACAGATGCAAATCCTGACCTTACGAGCCGAGGTCAGCAATCTGTTTGACGAAACCTATGCAAACCGCGCCACCTACGGGCAAGAATTTGTAGGTACAGTGGTCGCCTTGAACGAACCGGGCCGCTCATTGCGCCTCATGGCAGAGATAGAATTCTGATATTGGCAATATGCTTGCAAGAGAGGTTGGCGATCATGTGTCGCCAGCCTTGCCGGAAACCAATAGGGAACTGCTTGCCCTGGTGCCTGTTGCCTTCAAATCAATCGCGAGCAGGTTTCGGAATGGGAGGTGACCTTAAGCTGCACCTTGCTGGCGCCTCCGAATGCAGCCTCATCTAGGGCGACAAAGCCGGGAATTGAGCCACCATTCAGCGTTCTGACAGATCAGAGTATGTTGGGATGATAGACGCAGTCCGCCAGGGTGCTGCGGTTGAGGTCAGCTATGAACGACGCTTCAGCCTGCGCTAGCCGCGTTTTCAAACGGCAGTGTGGCGTCAGGGTGCAGGCAGCACCTCCAGGCGAAAAGCACTCAACCAATACTTGGCCGGTTTCAAGAAAGGCCACTACGTCACCAAGCCGGATCTTCTCTGGTGGGCGGGTCAACAATGCACCGCCGCTGCCCCCGCGTCGGGTCTCGATGTATCCAGCGCCGGCAAGCGCAGAAATCACCTTGGCGAGGTGATTGCGTGACACCTGGAACTCAGCGGCGAGTTCACCAGTGGTCATGGCGGCGTCTGGTTCCGCCGCCAAGCGCATCAAAACGCGCAGCCCATAGTCGGTGAATGAAGTGAGGCGCAAGGTCGCGATCCCGTTTTGGTATTTGCAATGCGTATTAACCGAGCGTATTCGGCAAATCAAATACCAATTCGATCTCACCTAGACGGATCGGACCAGAAAGGATCGGTCATGAGAAACGCCGTTACCCTTGCACAGAATGGAACCGCCGTTTTGGTCGGCCCTATTCTTAACCGCTGTAATCAGCCGTTTCGGGAAGTCCTCGCATCAAGGGCATCTCTGGCGGTGCGGGTCGAAAGGCTGGACGGATGACGAGACTGGCGAGTGTTTCGGCGAAAGGCCGCGGGGCCACAGATCTGTTGCTTTCCGCAGTGGTCGAACGCCTGCAGGCAGACGGGGTTCGGATCGGTGGTGCCCTGCGCCCGCAGAAAACTCAGGGAGAGACATCTAAATGCAACAGCGATTTGTGGCTTTTACCTGATGGCCCTGTCGCCCGGATCACGCAAGATCTTGGCACTGGCTCCACAGCCTGCCGGATGGACGCCGGAGCACTGGAAGAGGCAGCGGCTACAGCAACCGCGCGTTTGGTCGCAGGCGAAGTCGAACTGATCGTTCTGAACAAGTTTGGGGTCAGCGAGGCGGAAGGGCGCGGTTTTCGCGCTCTGATCGCCCAGGCCCTGTCGCGCAACGTGCCGGTTCTGATCGGCGTTTCCGATGCGCACCGGGCGGCCTTCGAACGTTTCGCGGGTGGCATGGAAACGACGCTAACGCCCAAAGAGAATGAAGTTTTGTTCTGGTGTCGAACCGCGATCAAACCCGCTGCAACACTTGCCGAGGAGGCGTGAATGTACGATCCGACAACTCAGACGCCGACCGTCGCACTTATCGAGCACATCTGGAACCGCTACCATGACACGCACCGGCGCGAAATGCCCAGGCTGATTGCGCTGGCCTGCAAAGTCGAGACGGCTCACGCAACCGATCCAAACACACCGCATGGTTTGACCGATGCACTCAAGGTGATGTTCGCAAAACTCGAGGATCACATGCGCGATGAAGAGGAAACTGTTTTTATGGCATTGCGGACCGGGCGCTCGGCCAGTGCCGTCAGTGCCGTCCCAAGCCTGCGCGAGGCTCATGACGATCACCAGGCTGCGCTGAATCGCATCGCCGCGATCACCCATGGTTTCCGACTTCCGCACCACGCCTGCCAAAGCTGGAGACTCCTCTATGCCGGGCTTGGCAAACTGGTCGAGGATCTCGACGAGCACATGTATCTCGAAAACGAAGTGCTTTTTCCACGCGTCGAGCTACGGGCATGAAAGACAATACCACATTTGCCTCGAAGCCCGATGTTTTCGACCTTGGTAAAGACCGACTTGTCCGCAGCAAAAGAGACCTGAGAAATGTCAGCCAACACCGCATCGGTTAATCGCCCGCGCTTGCCGGGGCAGCGCCCGGTGGCGCGGCTGTCGGCTGCAATTGTACAGCCGATCCTGTCGCGGGTCGTGCGGCGCGTGGCGGAACGCCACCCGTCGCTCTTTGCCCGGTTAGGACCGCATCAAACAACAGATTACATCATCGACCCGATTGAACTGCCTTTTGCGCTGCATCTTCGCCCTGATCCGCAAGCGCTGATCTTCCGCGCCGTGCCGCGCGATATTGCACCCGTTGCCGGGGCGGCAATCCGTGGCCGATTCATGCTGCTGCTGGAATTGATCGATTCAGAAGAGGACGGTGATGCAGCCTTCTTCTCACGTGATCTCGAGGTGGCCGGCGACACAGAAGCTGTCGTACGACTGAGAAACGCGCTTGACGATGTCGACGGTTCCATCGCCGAAGAAACCGCCGACATGTTTGGCGCGCCGGGCCGCGCGATCCTGGCGCGACTGCGCCGCTCATACCCGACAACCTAAAGGAAACAGGCCGACCATGAGTCTTGCCGAACTGATCTGCCCCGCCGGCACGCCCGCTGCCCTGCGTACCGCCGTCGATGCCGGTGCCGATGCCGTCTATTGCGGCTTCCATAACGCCACCAATGCCCGCAACTTTCCGGGCCTGAATTTCACACCGGATGAACTGGCCGAGTCCGTTGCCTATGCCCACGCAAAAGGGGCGAAGGTTCTTCTGGCCCTCAACACCTATCCACCTGCGGGTAAGGTCGACCTCTGGAGACAGGGCGCCGATACTGGTGCGCGGTTTGGCGTCGATGCGTTCATCGTTGCCGACATGGGGGTGGCCGATTACATCGCCCGCACCCACCCCGGTACCCGGTTACACCTGTCAGTGCAGGCCGCAGCCTCCAGCCCCGAAGCTATCCGCTATTATTGCGAGAATTTCGGTGTGAAACGCGTTGTCCTGCCACGCATCCTGACGATTCCCGAGATCCGCCAGATCCGCAAGGAAATCCCCTGTGAGATCGAAACCTTCATCTTTGGCAACCACGGGCTGATGGTAGAAGGGCGGTGCAGCCTGACCAACTACCTGACTGGGCAATCGACCAATATGGATGGCGTCTGCTCCCCGGCCTCGGATGTGGAATATGCCCGCCACGAGGATGGGTCGATGTCCTCGCAACTTGCGGGTTTCACCATCGATTGTTTTGGCCCGGACGAAAAGGCCGGCTATCCCACGATCTGCAAGGGTCGCTATACCGCGCCGCACCGACCCGAGGGCTACTACGCCTTTGAGGAACCCATCAGCCTCAACCTCTCGCGGCTGTTGCCTGAGCTGATCGAGGCGGGTGTTCATGCCTTCAAGATCGAAGGGCGGCAGCGGTCGAAAAGTTATGTGCGCAATGTTGTAAAGGCTTTCCGCGCGGCGGTGGACGACATCCGTGCGGGCCGTGAGGCCAATATCGCTGATCTTGTCGCTCTGACTGAAGGGCAGAAGCAGACGCAGGGCGCCTTCGAGACCAAGAAATGGCGGTGACGAACATGACAAAACTGACACTGGGCCCAATCGCATACCATTGGTCTGCCGAACAGCGGCACGATTTCTATGCCCGTATCGCTGACGAAGCGCCCGTAGACGAAGTCTATCTGGGCGAGGTGATCTGCTCAAAACGGGCACCTTTTCAGGAGGCGGGCATACCGACAATCATTGAACGGTTGGAGGGTGCAGGAAAGCAGGTGATCCTGTCGACGCTCGCCGAGGTGATGCTGAAGCGCGAGCGCAAGGCGACCGAGGACCTGGCAGCGATGGACGGGCCCGAGATCGAGATCAACAATGCCGCGGGGCTTTACGCGCGCGGCAAACGTCCACATCGGATCGGTCCCTTCATGAACGCCTACAACGAGGCCACTATCAAATGGATGGCAGATCAGGGCGCGACCCATGTCGTTTTACCCACCGAACTGCCCGCCCCGGCCATCGCCGTTGCAACGCGGACAGCCCGCGAACTGGGATTGGGCGTCGAGGTTCAGGTATTCGGTCGCGCCTCGCTGGCGGTTTCGGCACGCTGCTACCACGCACGTGCGCATGGACGCACCAAGGATAACTGCCAGTTCGTTTGTGAGGATGATGCCGACGGGATGCCGCTGACCACAACCAACGATCAGCCGATCCTGCGGGTGAATGGCATACAAACCCAGTCCGAATGCTATGTCGACCTCATGCCGGAAGTGGCATGGATGGCGGGTAACGGTATAACCCATCTGCGCCTGATGCCGCAGGCGGTGGATATGGTGGCCGTCACACAATCTTTCCGTCGCGTTCTGGATGGCAGCCTCGATCTGCCCGAGGCAGAAGCCGAGCTGCGTCAGATATGCGGTCGGACTCCTTTCAGCAACGGCTTCTTTCACGGAGAGGCTGGATACCGTCGCATCGCCAACGCCAATCCAGCATAGTCACGCTGTCGGGGAAAGTCTGATGGCGGCGCCCTATCGACCCATGTTTTTGGCTGGCGCGACCTGGGCAATCGTCGGGGTTGGAGTGGTCGGCTGGGACACTGGGATTGACCTGACGCATTCACCCTTTGGTAACCGGTGGGCCTGGCACGGGCATGAAATGGTGTTTGGATTCGCCGCTGCGATGTTTGCGGGCTATGCACTGACCGCGATGCCAAGCTGGTCCAGCGGAGTTCGTATGTCGCGCCGGGGCGTTGCTCTGCTATTGGCGCTTTGGTTCCTTGCCCGGCTGACCGCGGCAGGAGCATTGGGAACAGATCCCGCGCTGGTCGCGGTAGAAACTGCGGCCTTTATGGGCTTTGTGACGCTGACCCTTGCGCGTGCGGCCTTGCGATCTCCATCCACGAAAGGCGTGGGATTTGCGTTTTTTGCGCTGACGATGACCGGCATCCAGATCGCGGTGCTCTGGGGCGACATCATGCCGTCTGTCCCGGTTCAGGGCTTTGCTCTCCTGCTATTGATCGTAGGCGGCCGCATGATTGCGGGTTTCTCCTGGAACCGGCTGAGATCCACCGTTTCTTACGAACGGCGCTTCAGATTGGCGCAGCATTGCGGTTACCCTTCCGCCGCAGCGCTCCTGATTGCGATTTTACTGGACACGTTTGGGATTCAGCCCGACTGGGTCTTTGCGAGTCTGGTGGTTGCCGCCACAATCGAGGCGACCCGATTGTTGCTTTGGCTGTCCGCAGACACCCTCACGGACCCTTTACTGAACATGCTGAGGCTGGCTTACATTTGGCTACCTTTGGGACTTTTGCTGTTGGCGCTCACCAGCGCGGAAGTTTGGATGCCGACCAGCAACGCAGCTCTTCATGCGTTGACTGCAGGGGCAATCGCGTGTTCGATCTATGCCGTCGCGTCGCGCGCGGTAGCGCGCCGCTGCAGTCACTTGCGATCGAGTTGGATCGACCAAGGCGGTTTCGCCTTTTTGTGGGTAGCTGCCGTCTTGCGTGTCGTCACTCCGGTCGAAATACAAGGGCACCCTGTCGCGCCGGTGATCTGGTGCATTGCATGGACCGTTTTTCTGATACGTCACGGCGCAGCCCTGTTCCGCCCGACACCCCGGCCAGTATTCAGTGGTCCGAAACGGTGCGACTGATATCGAGCGAACAGTTTGGAAGAGGATATGGATCGACCGCACTGAGTTCAGAATGGTTTGAGCGAAAAGGAACCAAGTGACTTCCCCAAGGAAGACGGCCCCTGAGGGTACGTGACATGAGAAAAGCCGACAGAAATCCTGGCACAAAATGTATGCCGCAAGAGAGATGGGCTTTCCTTGCCAAGGCCCACCGCATTATGTGAGAGCGCTACGCAGATCACGGACAGAAGCATGCACCTTCTGGCGCCAAAGTACCTTGCAATCAATAGCCTGTTTACAGAAGGATTTCTGGCTCATCTATTCAGGTTCGGAACGTCAACGGAAGGTTCAGAAACAGCGGTTCGATCTCCGTAGCGGCCCGAAGGCAGAGCTCGGCCTCGGCGAGCGGTAACAACATGGACTACACCTAACCGATATTGAAATCAGAGTTTTCGCAAATATGCCCATGAAACATATCCCTTTAGCCCACGCGCGCGTTGCAAGGACACGCGGCACCAACGGGTGCCGCCGGTCTGTTCGCAACTGTGAACTCGCAAAGCGGTTCCGTTCGGAAGACCCACGATCACGTTGAAACCTATTCCAGGTCCCGCACGCAGTTTCAGCATGTCTCCGTCTTCAACGCCAAAAACCTCGTATCGTCCAAGTGGAGCCGCCGTTGCAGTTCGCACTTCGACAATGGTTCCCAGGAAAAATGCCGCTAAAGATAAGTAAATTGCATAACGCATCACGTTGACCTGCCTGTTGCCTCAGTTCCAATCCTAGCGACTCAGATCATCAAGCGGAACTACCTAACAATAGAACCCGTACGTCTAAACCTGCCACTGGAGGAGAAATCCCATCTTTGCTGGAGATCTGGTTTGTGCCGACAGAGACGGCTAGCAGACAGCCCAAAAATAGTGGAACCAACTGCAGGTGCAGGCAACTGATCTTCTGCTCTGCGCCAACTTTCGTTGTGAAAGGGAGGTTGGACTTGGGGCGCTTTCTGATGCCGAACGTTCATCAAACATCTGGTCCAACTACGACGGTTGGGTCAGGTTCGTGTGACGTTCAAGACTTACTGTGGAACGTCATTGATCTTTGATTCAATCGACAGCCAAAACCCCAATAAATCGGTCAATCACGTCCTTCAAATCTGACCCAAACGCCAAGCATTTCTGACCCAGTACCCATAGTTACCCTTCGTCGGCAGTGCGGCCAATGTCTCACCGGTGCTCTGAGGGGAAGTGTCAGAATCTTGCCGCGGGTGCTGTTAGCACCAAATATTCCACACTGGCAAAAAAATGCCATGACGCGGTGCGGCACGTATTCCAACCATTCATACATCGCGCAGCAAATGCATCCTCTTTGCATCGAACCCGAGAAAACTCTTTTCGCTTTTCATCCGAGATCACGAAGAGGCCTCGCTTGCTAAAACTCTGACTTAGGAAGCTCTGTAGCTGAGTTGCTTGATCATGGCCCTAACATCACCGCAATCTGGCAGGCCCTCAATGCTGGCCAGCAGGTCTTGCGCTTTGTCCGCACCCATGACCGGTTCAGTCAACCGCAGGAATTTATCGCGGATAACGTCGTGGCCAACGCGCTCTTCTGGGTCGCCCTGCGCTTCGGTGACCTCGGACGACAGAATGCGACCATCGGCCAGCCCGATATGGGCCTGTGCAAAGCGGCGGGCGGGGAAGGCGTTGTTGAAGGCGTCGATTTCCTCAATCTCGACCATGCGGGCCAGGCGCAGGATGTCGGGATTGCTCAGACCGGGCTCCATGACCTCTTCCACGCCGATTTTACCAACCGCCAGTGCGGCCCCTACCGAGAAAGGCAGCGAATACTGCGCCTGTTCGGTCGTTGTTGGGATCGTGTTCAAGCGTTTGGCCTCGTGGAAGCTGTCCACCCGGATCGAGGTGATCTCGTCCGCGCTGAATTGATGCGCGCGGTGAAGGGCCATGACGGCCTCGGCGGCGGGTTGGGCCCAGCGGCAGACAGGGTAAAGTTTGATATACTGGTCCTGAATGTACCAGCGCTGGCCGATATCGCCCCAAATATCCTTGAGGTCCGCGGCCTCCATGGAAATCGCGGGCGCACCGGTGAAACCATCGCGGGCCAGGTAGGCGGCCGAAACACCCACCATTGCGCCCCAGCCCGATCCGTCTTTGACCATCGTGGGGGCATCAATGGTGCGCATCATCTGACTACGAGGTCCGTGATATTCGGCGATCCCCAACGCCTCACGCGTTTGGGCCTGATCCAGCCCCAGAATGCGCGCGCCCATTGCAGCGGCGGCCAGTGCGACCCACGCGCCTGAGGTGTGATAGTCGCAGGCGCTACGATGCAGGGCGATACCAGCGCGGGTACCGATCTCATAACCGATGGTCACAAGGGTCAGGAATTCACGAGCATCCGTGAGGCCCTCGGCCTGAGCCATCGCAATGACCGAAGGGATGACACCGCAGCCCACATGGCCCTTG
Source organism: Ruegeria sp. E8 (assembly GCF_056533985.1). Classification (NCBI taxonomy): domain Bacteria; kingdom Pseudomonadati; phylum Pseudomonadota; class Alphaproteobacteria; order Rhodobacterales; family Roseobacteraceae; genus Ruegeria; species Ruegeria sp. E8. The sequence continues at coordinate 6,782 of NZ_JBQFOY010000015.1, read as the reverse complement.
GTCAGCTTGTGACCGTCGTGGGCATCCAGCGCGTCGATGGTCATGCCATTGGCCAGCGCTGCACCCGCCGCGCTTGCGGTTTTGCCTTCGGGCCAGATTTGTGCTGCTTGCCCACCGAACATCATCCGTGCATGAGCCTGAATGATCTTGGCCAGGGGCGTCTGAACCGCGCTCATCCCCACACCCAGCGTGTCCACCAGGGCCCGCACCGCATCCTGCACCACAGACCGTGGCAGGTCATCATAGGACGTGTTCAATATGAAAGGGATGACATCGGTCATGGCGCTACCCTTGTGTTAGGCTGGTTGAAAACTCTGAAAAGCGCGGATCGCGGCGTCGAGCGCGCTATCGTTCACATCCCGGTGCAGTACCATGCGGATCGTGGGGGATTGCCCGCCGATCTTGATACCGGAACTGGCGACATGCGCGATCAGGCGGGCGTGATCCGCAGGCTTCGGGGTCAGGAACACCATGTTGGTCTGCGAGGAGATCTGGCCAATTCCAATGGCCCGAAGTGCCTCGGCTAGACGGGCCGCACGGGCGTGATCGTTGGCCAGTTGCGGTACGTGATGTTCCAGCGCATAAAGGCCAGCCGCCGCCAACACCCCGGATTGCCGCATCGCGCCGCCGAGGATTTTTCGGTTGCGCCGAAGTTGACCTATCATCGCAGCGGGGCCAACCAGAACTGACCCGACCGGAGTGCCCAACCCTTTGGACAGACACACGGAAACTGTATCAAAGGGAGCTGCAAAGGTCTCCGCATCGCAGCCCAACGCTGTAATCGCGTTGAAGAACCGCGCCCCGTCAAGATGCACTGCCAGACCGGCCTCGCGCGCCACCTGGACGCCCGCCGCGATACGGTCCAGAGGCACTACCCGACCTCCGACACTGTTCTCAAGGCTCAACAGACGGCTTCGCGCGTAGTGAGGGTCATCGACTTTGATCGCCGCTGCGATACTGTCGGGGTCCAGCCCGCCGTCATCTGAGACGGGAACCGGGTTCATCGACACGCCAGCCAGCACGGACACACCTGCTGCCTCGTCGCAGAACAGGTGATAGCGGTCGCCTACGATCATCTCGTCGCCGCGTCCGCAATGGGCCATGACAGCGGCCAGATTGCTTTGAGTGCCGGTTGGAAAGAACACCGCCGCGTCCTTGGCCAGACGCGCGGCCAATTCCTGCTCCAACCGCGTGACCGTGGGGTCTTCGCCATAGACGTCATCGCCTAGCGGCGCAGACATCATCGCCTCGCGCATTCCGGCACTGGGTTGGGTCAGCGTGTCACTGCGTAGATCGCAGATGCAGTTGGTCCCCGCATCTGCGGTAGCATATCCATAGGTGCTCATTCCGTGACCTGATCGTAGGCCAGCGCTGCAACGATATGTACGCGATGCTTCTCGCCACCGTTCAGGGCGGTGTGATAGGCGCGGGTGTCGGTGAAATAGACCGAGCCATCTGCAGGCAGATGTGTCACGTGATGGTTCACGATGAACAGCGAACCAGGATTCGAAATGAGCGGGATATGTAGGCGCGGCTCGGGATCGCGGTGCCACGAGTTGCAATTGTAAAGCCCCTTGGACAGGATGCGTGTGCGACCAATGGGGAAGCGCTTGGTCAGTTCCTCATGCACATGTTCGAAATAGGTGCCTTTGAACTTGGGGTTGAATTCTGAAAAGTTGATCTCGGGCACCAGATCCTCGCGGGGTTCTTCGACATAGCGCTCATCTGCACGTAGCCAGTAGCGACCCGACAGATCGTTCGGAGTCCACTCGGTCTGGCCAGGGCGCTGGGTCAGCGGCAGAGCGGCAAAGCCCTGATCCTGCATGCCACCCATGAAATCTTCGCGTCTGAGGCATTCTTCCAGCGCTTCCTGAAGTTTCTCGATATCGAATTTCAGGTACAGCCGGGCGATGCCAGGTCCGGGCACAAACTCTGCCACCAATTTGTAATCGGGCATGGCGGACATGGCGTTTTGAATCAGGTCTACGTCGCTGTCTTTTATCTGAGGCATGAAGGTCATTGGAGAATCTCCCATTCGCGCTGCGTTTGATGCAGCCTTAATCGGAATTTGAAACGATGGAAGTCGCATTCACGCATGACTTGATGACAAAAACGCATTAAGTTGTTGAGCCGGTTGACCGAAAGAGAAACACAGGCAGGCCTCAATCTGCGGCGTGACCAGACTGCATGCGGTCCAGAAACCATGTTCTCATCCGTTCAATCCGGGCCACGCCGATTTTGGTTTCCGGCGTCAGCAGGAAATAGGCACTGCTGGTCCGCGCCTCGAACGGGTGAACCTTGACAAGGCTGCCCTGCTTCAACTCCTTGCGGATCAGAATGTCGGGAATAATGGCGATGCCATGCCCGGTCTTGGTGGCATCAATCAACATTTCAAACTGGCTGAACATCGGCCCAATAATCCTGCGCGGCAACTGCATGTCCTGATACTGGAACCATATCTGCCAGGACTGTGGTCGCGTAGAGTGCTGCAGAATCCGGTGATCCAGCAGGCTTTCCGGATCATCGACCGGTTCAGGAAACTGATCCGGCGAGCCCACAGCCACTAGCGTTTCCGACATCAGCCGGTCAGCGCGATAGCCCGGCCAACCTTCGTCGCCTTGTGCGATGGCCAAATCCACCAAACTAGGATCAATCTCCGAGTTTTTGAGATAGGTCACAAGATTGAGTACATGGCGAATTTTCTCGGCCTCGGGCCCCATGATGATCGGCATCAACCAACGGCTGCCCAGTGTCGGATAGACGCCTATGTTCAGACTGCCCTCAGGGCTGTCATGCGATCGGGTCTTGAGAATGGTAAGTTCCAGTTCTTCAAGCAAAGGCGACAGCTCGGCCAGCAATGTCTTACCAGCGGTCGTCAACTTGACCCTTTGTTTTGAACGAATGAACAGCGATTGCCCGACGAAAGCCTCCAGCGTTTGAATCTGGCGGCTGATCGCGCTTTGGGTCACGTTCATTTCTTCCGCCGCACGCGCAAAACCTTCGGTTTTCGCAGCTGCCTCAAAGCAAAGCATGGCGGTGATCGAAGGGATTCGTCGACGCATTGAGAAGGCCGCTCCTGTTCGCAGGTCCGCTCAGGTTTAGTGCAAAAAACTCACCATGTCACTCTGACGGCAGGTTATGAGGCCCATTTAGGACAACCCGCTCTACGATTATTCAGCCTGCAGTCACGATTTTTGGGAAACTACTGATTTTGATCAACTTCATAGTTCTATCATCCAGCAAATAAGGACGCAGCGACAGTGGGAAGAAAGGCGGCGTCAGCTGGCATCTGGACATTCCGAACCAACCGAAGGGAATAGTTCAAAATCTGCCAGTCAAGCGTTGCAAACGTAGTTCAATTTGTCGAAGGACTTTCCTGAAAACGCCGCTTAAATGAACAGATCCAATTTCGACAGATACTCTCAGTAGACATGTCCGAAACTGAGATTACACGTTGCTACAGGAGCCCAAATTTTTTGAAAGTAAACAGGGTTTCTGTTTGACGTTAGCATTTTCGCGAAGATTTCATACCACGGCCCATCGTGCAATGCACTGGCTGCGCCAAAAGGAACATCCTCAGCGAGGACGGTTGAGACGGCATGGCTGACCTGAGACGGAAATACCCCGTTTTTCTCCTTCAAATAAGCCCTGATATTCACAACCGTCAATTCCACCGAGTTGTGATCCAGCAAAGTCGGCGCGGTTCGAGGGTGCAAATACATCTGGGCAATTGCGGTCACGTTTTCGCTCAGTTGAAGATCACGTTTGATGCATATGTAACTGTCGCTTTGATCCAAAAAATCCGCCCATTCTCCTTTCTCCACAAATTCTTCTATCTGCACTCTTGCTGCGAGTACGGGCAAACTCTTTCCGGTGACGGTGGATTTGAAACGGAAATGCCATGCTTGGTCTCCTGAGGTTTCCCGGTGCTTGACGCGAGTTCCCGACCCCTGTCTTCGCTCGATCAGATCCATTTACTTGAGTTGTGACAAAGCCGCATGAACGGTTCCCAAACTGACTCCGCACAAATCCACCAGTTCTCTTTCCAGGGGCAGTGTTTCACCAGGGCGGATCAGACCTTTGCGAACCGTTTCTGACAGTGCCATACGCACTGCCGTTCTCTTTGTGCAGGTGGGATCATCGAGGTAGAATTTCGCCGTTTCTGCAATCAGCTTTCTGGCATCCTGCCCCATGCTTGACGGCATTCCTTTCGAAGAATAGCGCGGCCCAATGTAAACAGGGTCAGGGCGAAAAACCCAAGGGCAATTGGACTTTCGTAAATCAAGCTGGGTGTCGACCCAAACAGGAGCAGAGATTGCCGCAAAGAAGTTACCAGCATTCCACCGAGGAGAAATCCGATCACAAGGCACACTACCGGGAAATTGGTTCGACGCATTAGCAAGCCCACGCACGCGAAGACCAACATTATCGCGACGTCAAAAACCGACTGACCATGCAGATACACTCCCACAATGCAGAGCACTATGACGGGCGGCAGGGCAGCCCATTTCGGCAAGCGAGCAATGTGCCCCCAGACAGAAATACTCATACGCCCGATTGCCAGATGCACAAAGTTTGCCAAAATCATCGATGCAAAGAGAGCATAGATAATATCGCCGTGCATAGTGAGCGTAAACGGTCCCGGTACGATACCATGGATTATGAACGCTCCGATCAAGAGTGCGGCGGCAATATTGCCTGGGATACCAAGGGCTATGGTTGGAACAAGATTGGCTCCGACAACAGCGCTGTTGGCAGCTTCGGTTGCTACAATTCCTTCGGGGTTTCCTTTCCCGAAAGTTTCGGGTGATGATGAGGCGCGCTTAGCCTGTCCATAACTCAAGAAAGCAGCCAAAGTGACCCCTAGCCCGGGCAGCATTCCGACGACAGAGCCTATAAGCGAAGATCGAATGATAGTCTTCCAGTGCGATAGGAATTCCCCGATCGGCAGAGCACGGTTTTCCTTTGCGCCTTGGTTTACGTATCCCGTGTAAACACCAGAGTGACGCATGTCGTATATCTGTTCTATCACCGAGGCCAACGCGAGGGAACCTATGGCCAAAGCTGCCAGTGGCAAGCCGTCAAATAGGTTCACTGACCCAAAAGTCATACGAGGTGGGCTTTCCGCCGGATCAAGTCCAATGGTAGACAGAAACACACCCAGGAAAATGGCGATCAAAGCCTTGATCGGGTTGTCACCAGAAATTCCAGACAACAGGGAAAAGGCAAACAGCAGGATAGCAGTGTATTCCAGTGGGCCGAACTGCAATGCAATTGCCGCAAATGGAACGACCAGAACGATGCGCAATGCGTCGGATATCGTATCACCGGTCACAGATGAATAGAGGGCATACTTCATCGCTCGCACGGGTTCCCCTTTGCGAGCCAGGGGATTCCCAACCAGTGCCGTCGCCGCGGCCTCCGGCGTTCCCGGCGAATTCAACAGAATAGCGGGAACCGCCCCTCCGGACGTTCCGCCCTTGTTGGCACCGACCAGAAAGGCGATGGCGGACAACGGGGACATGTAGTATGTAACGGGTATTAGGACCGCAAGGGCAGTAACGCTTCCAAGCCCCGGCAACACACCGATTACGATGCCTAGGGCAATACCTCCTGCAATAAACAACAGGTTGGCTAGCGTGAAAGCTGCTTCAAATCCGGCTATCGGGCTATCAATCATGATTCAGCCTCTTGGCTCAGGGCAACTTGACGGTGAAGATTTCCCACACACCAAAGTTCACAATTATCGGAAAAACAGCCGAAATCCCGGCAATTACCCAAAGCTTACGCCCTCCGGCGTAAAGCATCGTGGTAAACAACAACGGGATGGCCATGGCCAAAAATCCAGCTTTGGCTAAGCTGAACATCATTTCGATGAGCCAGAAACCCTCTCCTATCAAATCGACCTAAACTGTCCCATTGGGGCTGACGTCAGACACCTGGGACAACATTTCTGGGTCGAGAGGAGCGGTTTTACGAGTTGGCCGCCGATCTGGCTGAAGGTCGCATCGGCCTGGCGATCTCATATGATATCGGGTTCTCCGATGCTCTCGAAAGTCGACATATCAAATCTGTTTTGCCCGTCGCATTTTGCGCGCCCGATCATCCTTTAGCCAAAATGCCGGAGGTCGAACTTGACGACATAGTCGAGTATCCGATTATCTTGTTCGCCGAGGATCTATAGGAAGGGTTCGTGCGTAACCTGTTGCAAAAACTAGAGTTATCGCCGACGGTTTCTCAAAGAGTAAAATCTCTGAAGATGATGCGCTCCTTTGCTGCATTGGGGCGAGGTGTTGGTATCAGCTATTCGCACCCACCCAGCGGGATATGCTACGAAGGCAGGCCGGTTGTAACCCTTCCAATTGTAAACTCTCATGCCACGGCAGACATCAAGTTGCTATGGTCGAGCTTGCGGGAAGACGATGCGCTTTTCGAGAAGATCTTGGATGTACTCGCAGAAAATAAAATGGGTTGATGCGATGTAAACTTTTATTGCATCGCGTATTTGTCGCGAATTTTTTGAACGTTGTCGCGCAGGGATTTAGTGAGCGTATTTTCCAATTTATTGTTAAGACGAAGGCGATTTGAAGGTGTAGACGCCCCCATTCAGGTTGACTGCAAATCTCTCGCTTCGAACGACACTTCGGAGATCAAAGGTTAGGGTAGAGTGATCCGGGAAACCCAAGTCAGGTCACACCTTTATGGCCTGTAATTCTTCGAGGAGGTCCAGCAACTGATCCAGTTTTTCCCGGCCCATCTGCGCTTCGATATTGTTGGAGATG
>NZ_JBQFOY010000014.1:0-108682 GCF_056533985.1 Ruegeria sp. E8 | reverse complement strand
CCCCGGAGTATTTCCAAAAAGATGAAGGGCCAGGGAGCGCCTTTCGGAAAGGAAAAGCGAAATGTACAGTTTCGAATTTGAGAAACCCTCGACCATTGCAGATGCTGTTGCGGCTTTGGCGGCTGAGGATGCGCAGGCGTTGGGGGGTGGACAGACACTGATACCAACGTTGAAGCAGAGATTGGCGGCACCATCCAAACTGGTGTCGATGAGCGGAATTCCCGAGATGAAGGGTGTGTGTGTCGAAGATGATGGTTCTGTCTCGATTGGCGGCGCTACGTCGCACGCTACGGTGGCGCGCGAAGCAGCGGGGTCGTATCCCGCGCTTGCAGCGCTGGCGGGTCAGATTGGCGATCCGGCGGTGCGCAACCGGGGAACCATTGGCGGTTCGGTTGCCAACAATGACCCTGCCGCATGTTATCCGGCGGGTGTGCTGGGATCCGGGGCAACTGTTGTGACCAATACACGCCAGATCGCGGCAGATGACTTCTTTCAGGGTATGTTCACCACGTCGTTGGACGAAGGAGAGATCATCACGTCAATCCGTTTCCCGGCGCCGCAGGCGGCGAGTTATCAGAAATTCCTGCAGCCTGCGTCGCGATTTGCGTTGGTTGGGGTTTATCTGGCACGCTTCGCGGACGGCGTTCGCGTTGCGGTAACTGGCGCGAGCGAGGATGGCGTTTTCCGCTGGTCAGAAGCCGAACAGGCCTTGAATAAGGAATTTCGCCCTGATGCTCTTATGGACCTGCGCGTGAACCCGGCGAATATGATCGCTGATTTGCATGGCAGTAAGGAATATCGCGCGCATCTTGTCTCGGTCATGACCAAACGGGCGGTTGAAGCCTGCATGTAGGTGTTTCCTGGAACACGTTGAAAAGCCTCGGTGTCAACCGGGGCTTTTTATCCTTGTAGAGTGACCACTTGCCCGTTTGGACGAACGCAGATCGCGGTGTAATCGCCGGCAGCTTGAGCGAGGGTCGCTGCAATCTCAGCCTCTGACGCATGACAGAATGCTGTTGAAAGTGCGTCCGCCATTGTTGCCACTGGTGCCTGTACGCTGATTGTTGACCACTGCGGCGCGTCTTTACCCGCTGGGTCGATAATGTGAGTGCCACCTGACCGCAGGCGCATGACCCCGGGACTGGATGTTGCAACAGCGCGGTTCTTCAATCGCGCTGTATCAATCAGCCCATGTACTGGATCAGAAATTCCTAGGACCCATTGCTTGCCGCCTGCATAAAATTCCCCGATATTAACCAGTACTTTTTCCCAGCCTGCATTTCGCAATGCACGAGTAACCAGATCGGTAGCGAAACCTTGCGCGATCCCGTTGAGGGTAAGCGCTTGACCATCACCCAATTGTACAAGCTTGTCGGATAGACTAACGCGATCCCATCCGATTAGCGTGCGTGCGTGTTGAACCTCATAAATAGAATTAGCGGTCCAAACTGGCTGAACAGTCGGGTCAAAGCGGCCGTTTGTGAGCTCATAAGCCGCGCTGCACGCTTGCAAAAGATTCACAAAGGATGGATCGGGGTTTTTGAGATGTCCGGCGCGGTTGAGTTCCGATAGGGCGGAGTTTGGGCGGTACAAGCTGAACAAAGCTTCGCATTCTTCCAGAATAGCTCGCAATCGATCGATTGCCGGTTCGGCAGCAGCTGGCTGGGCATCCAATGTCAGACTGACCTCGGCCCCCATGGCATAGCCTCGCCAACGTGTTGGTTCTGCTTGAGTTGGTGATGCCAGTGCAGCGGCAGAAATGGCCAGAAAGCGGCGGCGGTTCATCATTCGGCGGCGACCTCTCGGGTTTGGCGACGGGCCGCGACGATCAGAGGGACGCAGCGGTTGCGGTCGTCGTGAATGGCAACGCAATCGAGGCACTGGAAACATTCATCATACTGGATTTGGCCAGTCTGCTTTATGGCACCGTATTTACATTTGACCTTGCACAGCTGACAGGGTGAACCGCACTCGGCGCGGCGGTCGATCCAGTCGCGGCCGCGTACCAACCCGCCGATGGCAAGCAGCGCACCCAAAGGGCAAACGTATCGGCAGAAGCCTTTGAATAAAACCATGCCCAACAACAGCCAGAAAACGGCGTAGGCAACGTAGTACCATTCCCGGACAAAGAAGGTCGTGATTGCTGTTTTGAATGGCTCAACTTCCGCAGCTTTATCCACCTGATCAGGCGCTACAAAAACCACGGCAACCAAGGCCATCAGAACCACGTATTTCAGCCATTTCAGACGGTTGTCCCATTTTGACGACGGTTCGATTTGAGGGACGCGAAGGGCATTGCCGAGATGGTGAGCAAATTCCTGAAGGGCACCAAAGGGACAGAGCCATCCACAAAACAAGCCCCTGCCCCACGCAATAAGCCCGGCAAGCGTTACCGCCCAGATCAGCAATGAGAATGGGTCATAGAGCAGGAAAGCAAAACTGCCGCCGTCCACTGCGGTACGCAAGGCTCCCAAGGCCGTCACGATCGACAGTTGCCCTTGCCCCCACCACCCCACGAAAACCGTAACAAAGGCAAGAACGCCAAGACGCAAAGGGGTGAACAGAGGTTGGGCCGCAAAGGCATTCATGCGCAGCGCCAATACCGCAGAAAGAGCGGTCAGAAACACACCCAGAACAATCAGATCAGATTGACGATTTCGCAGCGCCTCAAGCCAGGGCGGTGCCGGTGTGATCTGCTCGTGTCGATCAAAGAACCGTTCCGGAGTTACGTGCGGAACCTCCAGCGTGACCGAACCTGTTTCCGGCTGGAACATGCCATGTTCACGAACCGCCAGAACCTTTAGCACCCAGTCCCGCGAAGGGTCGAAGCCCAATCGTCGATCGGTACGCAGGATCATGGCGACGCCATCTGGCATGTCATCCGCCAACTCGACCAGCAGATCGGCGTCCCGCAGAGCGACCGGCAATCCGCCCTGCTCGGCCGAAATCCAGTCCGGCGCGGTGTTGCGCACGAAATCTTCGCTGACCAGACCATGGCGCGCCGTTTCGATCACAAGGATCGGTTCATCATTGTCCGATATTTCTATGAAGCCTTGCAGCTCTTGATAGCTGTCCTCGGATAGGGCAGCACGGGCGATGGATTTTGGACCCAGATCCACAACCCAGAGATCCAAGAAAGGTTCATCAGGGTAATCTTGCGCCTCGGGATCGTCATCCTCCCAAAGGGTGTCACTGAACAGAGCATCAACTTCTGCGTTGGAATAGACCTTCCGCGTGGCGATGCCCTGGTCAACCAAGTCCTGCCAGCTAAGATCCTCTTCATAATTGGGATTCGGAAATGCGGGCGGCGCGGTTGCCAAACCCTGCATTTTTTCACGCGCGACAGCCAAAGCGGCACCCATGACAGATTCATGCGCGATCCGTACACTCGCTGTCGCTTTGGTAACCCCGTCCAGATAGACCAGAGATGATCCGCTTGCTGCGTCTCCGTAAGGTGTTCCGACAACAATGGAATCCGAGATTGAGAGGCCCCCGTACTGCTCAAAAAAATTGTGAAACGGGGCCTCGCCCAACCCTGAAACAAATATCGGTTCGTTGTGCTCAATCAATTGCACGTCGAGAAAACGCCCCTCCAGATCCAGCACAATTAGCATGTTGATCGGAGCGCCAGAAAAGCCGGGCAATGGTGCCAAGGGCTCAGATTCAAAGACGTATCCCGCGTCCGCCCCGCCGGAGTTCAGCAGGCTGTAGACGCCATTTTCGTTCAAAACCTCCCCCAATGAATATGGCGCACGGATGTAGGAAGCGATGTTTTCACGCGGCAAAGGCCCGGCCCAAGCCGTCAGGCTGTTGAACAGCAGCATCAGCAAACTCAGAAACACGCGCATGTCGAAAGACTAACTTTCCCCCAGTCAAGACGACATTCGACGAAAGTCCTAACCACCTCATCTACGACCCTAAGACTGTTGACCCAAACCCGCACGACATCGACAATTGGCCGTGATCCTACGACCAAAGCAGCATTTTTTGATACGGCTTCCGGTTGTAGGGTTCTGGCTAACATCAGTCATTCTTGGGAGGACACCATGACCTGGAGCGCACCAAAGCTGAAAGAAGTGAACTGCGGTATGGAGATCAACATGTACTCTCCGTCCGAGGATGAAGGCCGCGAGAACGAACGCGACCTGTTCTGATCACCTGAACCCAGCGGAGGCCCAAAGTGCATTTTCTGGTTCTTGGGGCTTCTGCAGGCGGTGGGCTGCCGCAATGGAACTGTAGCTGTCGTAACTGCGTGGACGCCCGGAATGGGATTATCCCGCCGTCCGGCCAGTCTTCACTGGCGGTTTCTCCTGACGGTGAGCGCTGGAGTATCCTGAACGCCTCGCCCGATATCCGGCAGCAAATGCTGGACAATCCACAACTTCACCCTCGCGCGCTGCGTGACACACCTGTCGCATCTGTCCTTTTGACCAATGGCGATATCGACCATATCGCTGGCCTGCTCAGCCTGCGCGAGCAAACCCCGTTCTCACTGTTCGCCACCAAAGACATTCAGGATGTTCTGTCGGCAAACCGAATATTCGACGCGGTAAATCGCGAGAAGGTGGATCGACAGGATATTGCCCTTGGCCAAGATTTTACCTTGCAGAACGGGTTAAAAGCCCGGTTGTTCGCGGTGCCCGGAAAAGTGCCTTTGTTCATGGAAGGTGACACCGTTCAGACTGATCTGATCGGAGAACAAACTGTCGGCGTTCGTCTGACAACCAGCGGAAAGGTGGCCTATTACATTCCCGGTTGCGCGCAAGTGACCAAGGATTTGCTGGATCAGATATCAGATGCCGATCAACTGTTTTTTGACGGCACTCTTTGGGACGACGAAGAGATGATCCGGACAGGAACCGGTATCAAAACCGGGCAGCGTATGGGGCATATCTCGGTCAGCGGGCCCGAAGGCTCGATCGCGCAGTTGAAAGGCCTTCGCGCGGCAAAGACCTTTATCCATATCAACAACACTAATCCGATGCTGCAACCGGACGGGCCGGAACGGGCTTTTGTGGAAACTTCCGGCTGGACCATCGCCTATGATGGGCAGGAGATAACGATATGAGCCGGGAAACTCTCGAAGCCCGTCTGCGGCAGATCGGTGAAGAACGTTATCACGATAAGCACCCGTTTCATCACAAGCTGCACAGTGGGCAGTGCACGGCGGATCAGGTTCGGGCCTGGGTGATTAACCGTTGGGCATATCAGGCGGCCATCCCGATGAAGGACGCCGCCTTCATGTCACGATGCTTCGACCCCGATATCCGGCGCGCGTGGCGTTCGCGTATCGTAGATCATGATGGCGGTGTCGATGAGGGCGGAGGCATTAGGCGGTGGTTGAAACTGGCCGAGGCCGTAGGGCTGGATCCCGACTATGTCGCCTCGGGCCAAGGTGTTCTGCCCTCCACACAGTTCGCCGTGGATGCTTATGTGCATTATGTGCGCGAACAGCCCTTGCTACAGGCGGTCGCATCGTCCTTGACGGAGCTGTTTGCCCCAAAAATACACGAGCAGCGGATCGAAGGGCTTTTGGCCCATTACGATTTCGCCAATCCCGAAAGCCTGTCCTATTTTCGCAAACGTCTGACCGAAGCCCCCAAGGACGTGGCTTTTGGTCTGAACTGGGTTCTGGATCATGCCAACACTCCTGAGAAAGAAGACATGGCTTGCGCGGCGCTTACTTTCAAAACCAACGTCCTGTGGTCACAGCTGGACGCGCTTTGGGGGGCATATGTCGAACCCGGACGTATCCCACCGGGTGCTTGGAAGCCCGGGGAGGGCATGAAATGACCCTGGAACTTCGAAACGAAGACCGCCCTTATCTGCCGCGTGGCGTCCGTATGCAGCGTGATAAGGTACGCGACCGAACGGTTCTGTTGGCACCTGAAAAGGTAATCGAACTTGACGACATCGGTATCGCTATTCTGTCGCGGATCGATGGTAAGGCCCGGTTTGATCAGATCGTCGCGGACCTTGCGAATACCTACAACGCCCCTGTCCACATGATTGCGCGGGACGTTCAGCAGTTTCTGCAAACGCTGCGCGGTCGACTCTACCTGATGGTGCAGAAATGACCGCCCCTCCCCCTATCGCGATGTTGGCAGAACTGACCCATCGGTGCCCGCTCAGCTGCCCATATTGCAGCAATCCGGTGGAACTGGAGCGCAAGGAGACAGAGCTAGATACCGAAACTTGGAAAGATGTGTTTCGTCAGGCTTTTGAAATGGGTGTGTTGCAGCTTCACTTGTCCGGTGGCGAGCCTGCGTCACGCCGGGATCTGGAAGATCTGACAGAAGCCGCCGCGCGGATGGGGCTCTATACCAACCTGATTACCTCAGGCATCGGATTGACGCCCAAGCGTTTGGATCGACTTGAAGCGGTGGGGCTGGATCATGTGCAGCTGTCTTTGCAAGGCACCAATGCCGAGTTAGCGGACAGGATCGGAGGGTATCGAGGTGGCTTCGATCGCAAGATGGATACTGCGAAAGAGATCAGCGCGCGAGGTATACCACTGACCTTGAACGCGGTCATGCATCGGCAAAATCTGGACGACCTGGATCGAACAATTGAAATGGCCGTCGAACTGGGTGCGCGCAGGCTTGAGGTCGCCTGTGTACAGTTCCACGGATGGGCCATGTCCAACCGGGCGGCTCTGTTGCCGACACGTGAACAAACAATGGCCGTAAAACAGGCGGTTGCGGAGGCCGCGCAGCGATTACAGGGCGTGTTGGCATTCGATTTCGTACCACCGGACTATTATGCCGATTATCCCAAGGCCTGTATGGGAGGCTGGGGGTCGTCCGGCCTGAACGTGACGCCGAATGGCACTGTCTTGCCCTGTCATGCGGCACAAACCATCCCGCATCTTTCCTTCGAAAATGTGCGCAGCAAGCCGCTGCTGGACATTTGGCAGAATAGCTCAGCGTTCAATTCTTATCGTGGAATCGACTGGTTGCCGGAGCCTTGCCAAAGCTGCGAGCGCAAGGAAATAGACTTCGGCGGATGCCGCTGCCAGGCGCTGGCCCTTGCGGGCGATGCTGCTGTCACAGACCCGATCTGCAAAAAGTCACCAAATCACGAAATGGTGGCAAAAGTTCTGAACGAAGCACTGTTGGATGAGGATCAGAACCTGGTCTACCGTTCGTTCTAACCCCTTTGACAATCTGGCCCCTGTCGGTTCGAGTGCTCTGTTCGGGGTTGGCAATTAGTCAAAAAAGAGCAGGCCGCCCAATCTGGACGGCCTGACCAATTCTCTGTTTTAGCCTGTGCTTTACTCAGCGGCTTGCGCGCTGCTGGCGTCCTGTTTGTCACGCTGACCGTCGCGGAAGAGCGCTTTGGCCAGCGACACGCACATCAGACCCATCACCATGGTGAATGGCAATGCGCCGATGATCATCGCGTTACGCAATGCGTCCATCGGGTTGTTGTCACCCGCAGCAAGGATCAGAGCACCGATCACCGCAGTCAGGATCACACCCCAGATGATGCGGTGCTTGATGCCGGTTTCCTGGCTGCCACCGGACATGATGGTGTTCATCACCAGAATACCCGAGTCCGCCGAGGTCACCAGGAAGGTCATGATCAGGATCACGCACATGACGTTCAGCATGGCCAGCAGGCCACCGTCGATCATGTAGGACAGGGTCACGAACAGCTTGTTGGTGTTCGATGCGCCGATGATGGCGCCACCAGCTTCACCGGCCAGTTCCAGATCGATTGCGGTGCCGCCCAGAACGGTCATCCAGGCAAAGCACACCAGCGCCGGTGCGAACACGCAGCCCAGGATGAACTCACGTACGGTGCGACCTTTCGAGATGCGCGCCAGGAACAGGCCCACAAACGGCGAGAACGCGATCCACCAGGCCCAGTAGAAGGTGGTCCAGCCCGACTGCCAACCAAACTGACGGCCTTGCTCACCCGCTGCGTAAACGGCAGCCAGTGTCGCCTCGTCCAGCTCGGCGGCTGCGCCTTCCAAACCGCTCTTGAAGCCGTCAAAGCTGCCCCAGGCATTGGTCGCGCCGCCCATCAGGGCATCGGCGTGCGCCTGTGCTTCCGCAGGCAGAGCCGCTGCGAACGCCTCGGCCGACAACGGACCGTAGGACCCGAAGCTGAGCGAGATGAAGTGCAGGATGTAGTCAACCATCGCCGTGCCATAGGTGGTCATGGCGAAGACGAACGAGCCAAAGACCACGAAGGTGCCCAGCAGGATGATCGACAGGACCAGGTTCAGGTTCGACAGGTACTTAACGCCCCGGCCAACACCCGACACAGCCGAGATGATCGACATACACATGATCGCGATAAGACCGGCAATCAGGCCCACCTTGCTTGGGGTTGGCACTTCGCCGCTCAGGTCCATGATCCACTGCATGCCAGTGATTGCGTAGACACCGTCGATGAACTGGCTGACGCCATAACCGATGGTGACCGAGACGCCCAGGATGGTGGCAACCACGCCCAGCACGTCAACCAGGTGACCCAGGAAGCCATTCATCAGCTTGCCGAACAGCGGTGTCAGCGCCGAACGGATGGTCAGCGGCATGTTGCGGGTATAGGCGTAATAGGCCAGCGAAAGACCCGTCACCACATAAATCGCCCAGGCGTGGAAGCCATAATGCAGATAGGTGTAGCGGTAGGCCGATTGCAGCGCTTCGGGCTCATTGCCGGCAACCGCGCCCGACACGACCTCGGGGTTTGATCCCCAAAGGCCCAGCGGTTCGGCGGTGGCGAAGACCATCAGGCCCACACCCAAACCAGCACCGAACATCATCGAAAACCATGAGAAGTTCGAAAACTCGGGCTTTTCACCCGGGGTGCCCATGATCCGCTTACCAGTGCTCGGCAGGATGGCGACGACGGCCAGAAAGAAGAAAAACAGCCCAACGATGATGATGTAAAAGCCATTGAAGCTTTCCAGCAGCTTACCGTTCCAGCTGCCCAGCGTGCTGGTGGCGTTTGCAGGGAAAACAAGCGCCCACAAAACCAGCGCGACCATGACGGCCTTGCTGATCAGAGCGATCGGGACGCTGTAGTTTTCATAGAAACCGGAATCAGCCGTTTCTATTTCAACGTCCGTAAAGGGTTCGGGTATCGACATGGGTGCTATTTCCTCCTTGAGTGTGCCGTTTTCTGTTCGTCAGAAATGGGTGTTGGGACACATCGTACGCCGCTTCATAAAGCAACATGCACGACGCGCCAAAGTTTGAGTGAATTGTGTTCAGCCCAGATATGGGCTTGTAGAAGGAACGCGCACTATTGTGCTGTTACCTACTACTGATTTCCTCCCGGTTTTTCACCGCTTGCAGCCCCGTCAAAGCCTTGTGACAAGTCAGTTTGACGTCGCGCTTGATCGTATCATCGCAAGAGGTGATTACGTCTTTCAATTCAAAAAGAACCTATATCGCAGGTGAAGGTTTCTCACTCGAGAATCCGACACTTCTGCTGCGTGAAACGACCAACACATTCACACCTTTGAGATGTTAGCGAGAACAAGGCCACGGAGCGATTGGTGATGAACCCGGTTCCCTTCACAGTTTAAGAACCAGCTTTTCGGACTTGGCGCGCGATACGCAGGTACACAGGAACTCATGAGTTTCCTGTTCCTGGGGCGTAAGAATGCCGTCACGGTGATCGACCTCACCGGACACGACATCCACGATGCAAGACCCGCACAGACCTTCGGAACACCCGAAATCCACCTGCACGCCATTAGCCTGCAAAACTTCGAGAATGGTCTCTTCCCGGCCAACCGGATAGACTGCGCCGGTGGACTGAATTTCGATCTCAAAATCGGCGTTAGGGGCATGCTCAATATCTGATGCGGCTGCAAACCGTTCAAAGTGGATCGCGCCGCCGCGCAGAGAGGCACCGGCTTCCAGCACTGCATTCAGCATTGGTTCAGGACCGCAAGTATAGACATCCGCGCCCATGGGCATCGACTGCATGACGGAGGCCAGGTCAAACTGCCCGTCCGTGTCATCGCAGTGCAAATGATACCATTCATCCAGCCCAAGCGCCCGGAATTGCGCGTCCATTGCAGCATACTCTTTGGAGCGTACAAGGTAATAGACCCGGAAATCCTGCCCCCTGTTCAGCAACTCTCGGGCCATTGCAACCAACGGTGTCGCCCCGATACCGCCTGCAATCAGCGTCACATGCCGATCATGGCTTTCGAGTTTGAAATGGTTGCGCGGTCCACCGATTTCGACCGCTGCCCCATCCTGCAAAGCGTGCATGGCCACTGAACCGCCGCGCCCGTCGTCTTCACGTTTGACGGCGACATTGATCAAGCGGCCGTCCTGGCTCCAACTCCACAGGGAATACTGCCGCACCACATCGTCGGCCAGATGGATATCGGCATGCGCACCAGGTTCGAGGCTTGTGAAGCGGCCGTTTTCGATTTCAAAGCAAAAATCGGACGTGTCCGGGCTCAACTGTGTTTTGCGCACAAGGCGGGCAACTTGTGTATCCATCACATATCCTGTTCGTTCTCATTCGGCGTTTGTCGGGCAGTTGGCGGCAAACAACAGGAAAAAACTCATATTTCAATTGCAAAATTTCTCACATTCGGATGAATTGGGTTCACCTCTGACCCACTAGCCACTTAGCAGCCATGTCACGACGCCATTATAATCTTCCACCGCTTACGACATTATCGGCCTTTGAAGCCGCCGCACGGCATCTTAGCTTCAAGGACGCTGCGGGCGAGCTGTCGGTGACGCCGGGTGCCGTCAGCCATCAGATAAAGGCGCTGGAGGGCGAATTGGGCGCAGCGCTGTTTGTCCGAAAGCACAGGGGTGTGGAGCTGACCGAAGATGGCGAGGACCTTTTTGAAGCACTCGGCTCATCCTTTCGGCAGATATCAAAAGTTCTGGACAAGATCCGCAGCGGTGATTCCGAGAATCAGGTGACGGTTGGATCAACCACCGCTGTCGCTGCTCTTTGGCTGTCTCCGTCTGTCATTCGGTTCTGGCAGGATTATCCGCACGTAAAAGTGAACCAGATGGCGCAGGACAAGGCGTTCACGGATCGGCCGGATGTCGACTTTTTCATCCGCTATGGCCGGGACGTGAATTCCCAGTTGAGCCACACCAAACTGTACCGTGATATCCTGACCCCGGTTTGCAGTCCTGAAGTGGCCGAAGAATTGAAAGGCGCAAGCCTTGAAGACCTTGTTGAGCGTCGCCTGATCCACCTTGATACGCAGGATAACACCTGGACCACATGGCCTTCGTGGTTTCACGACCTTGGCTATACCGGTGTTGTGCCAATACAGTCGCGGGTGAACAGCTATGCGCTGGCGTTACAGGTCGCCCGGAAAGGGGCGGGTCTTGCATTGGGGTGGAAGCGCCTGATTCAACCCATGCTGACTTCTGGAAAACTTGTTGCGCTTGAAGAGTTTAGCATCCCTGCCCCGAACAATTTTTACCTTGTCGGGCGACCGGACGACCAATTGACGGAAGGGGCGCTTGCGTTGAAGAATTGGTTGCTGGATGAGTTGTCAGAAGGTTCAGTTTAGTTTGCCTAAATTGGCCATTATTTTTTTTGATATTGAATGAAACAGGCTCAACCGGCCAATGGGACTCAACGTTTAACACATTCCAAATTACTCAGGAGTAGCCGATGAACAAGCATGCACCGCTTTCGTCTGTTCTGACCCCGGTAAACACTGCCAAGGGTCTGCCGAACGAGCATTATATCGATCCCGCAGTCTTCGCCGAAGAACGGGATGCGGTCCTGTTTGCGAACTGGTCCGGTATTGGGTTCGGCAAGGACATTCCCGAAGCGGGCGATGCGCATCCGGTTGATTTCCTTGGTATGCCGCTGTTGATGGTGCGCGACCGTGACGGGCAGATCGGGGTGTTCCAGAACACCTGTCGTCATCGTGGAATGATTCTGGTCGACAAGCCGCAAAAGATCCGTGGCGCGATCCGTTGCCCCTATCACAGCTGGTGCTATGGCCTGAACGGTGAGCTGCGTACTGCACCGCACGTTGGTGGCCCCGGTCAGAACACCCATGAAGATCTGGATTTCGCGGAACTGGGTCTGATCCGCATCCGCTCGTATGTTTGGCGCGACGTTGTCTTCGTCAATATCGACGGCACCGCGCCCGAGTTCGAAGAAGTCCATGGCGAATTGATGGAACGCTGGAAGGATTTCGAACAGCCGATGTATCACGGCGGTGAAGGCGCGTCATTTCTGCTGGAGCTGGACTCGAACTGGAAACTTGCAGTCGAGAACTTCTGTGAAAGCTATCACCTGCCCTGGGTTCACCCGGGCCTGAACAGTTATTCGCGTCTGGAAGACCACTACAACATCAATGAGCTGGGCAAGTATTCGGGTCAGGGCACCTATGTTTATCGCCAGTTCGAAGGTGAGAACGGCGAAAAGCTGGATGACTTCCAGAACCTGAGCGAACAGTGGAACGAAGGTGCGGAATACATCGTTGTCTATCCGAACACCTTGCTGGGTGTTCAGCGTGACCACGGCTTTGCCTTCATCATCGATCCGATCACTCACGAACGGTCCAACGAGCGGATCGAGCTCTACTATGTCAAAAAACCCGAAGACGCGCCCGAGCACGAAGCGCTGCGCGCCAAGAATGCAGCGCTGTGGAAAACTGTGTTCGAAGAAGACATATTCGTGGTTGAAGGCATGCAAAAGGGTCGCCACGGTATCCTGTTCGACGGCGGCAAGTTCTCACCCGCGATGGATGGTCCAACGCACTGCTTCCACCATTGGGTGGCCACGCAGATCGAACAGGCCCGCGCCGAGGCATGAGTGACTTTCTGAAGGACGGTCTGGCCAGGAACTACCTGGCCGGATCGTGGGTTGATGGCGACCAGGGCGCGGCCATCGCCGTCGAGGATCCGGGCAATCAGGACCATGTTGGGGATTGCGCTCAGGCGGGTGAAGATAGCCTGGCCAAGGCATTGGATGCCGCGCGTTCGTCGTTTGAACGAGGTGATCTGGCGGATATGAAACCGGCAGAGCGTGGCCGTCTGATGATCCGCATCGCTCAGGAAATCCGCAATATTGCAGATGATGGCGCGGTCCTGCTCTGCCGCGAAAGCGGCAAAACGCTTGAGGCCGCACGTGACGAGTTCACCGAGGCAGCGCAGTACTTCGAATATTACGGTGGTGTCGCCGACAAGATCGAAGGCAAGTCGATCCCTCTGGGTCCCGATTACGTGGATTATACCATGTTCGAACCCTATGGTGTTTCGGCGCAGATCGTTCCGTGGAATTTCCCCGTTTCCATTGCGGGCCGTTCTCTGGCACCGTCCATGGCAGCTGGTAATTCGACCATCATCAAATCGCCTGAACTGGATCCGATCGCGCTGGCTATGCTGGGCGTGGCGCTCAAGCGCGCCGAGGTGCCAGCAGGGGCGGTTTCGATCCTTAATGGTATCGGTTCCGATCTGGGCGCAAAACTGGTGGCAAGCTCGCAGGTCGATCACATCGTGTTCACCGGCTCGGTGCCCACCGGTCAGCACATCCTGCGGTCAGCGGCCGACAATGTGATCCCGTCACTGATGGAGCTGGGAGGCAAGTCGGCAGCAGTGGCCTTTGAAGATGCCGATCTGGATACCCTGATGTCCAGCCTGCAAAGCGGTATCTTCTACAATGCCGGACAAGTCTGTTCGGCCATGGCGCGAGTGCTGGTGCATCGCTCGATCTACGATCAGGCGGTTGAACGTGCGGCGACCTTGGCAAATGGGCTGCGCATTGGGCATGGACTCGATGATCCCGAACACACGCCCGTCATCTCCGGCCAGCAATTGCAGCGCGTCGAGGAGATCACCTCGACTGCCCGTCAGGACGGCGCGCGCGTTGCGGCGGGTGGCGCACGTCTTGATCGCAAAGGGTATTTCATGGCGCCGACTATTCTGGCGGATGTAGACCCCTCATGCCGTGTGGCGCAGGAAGAGGTCTTTGGCCCCGTCACCTGCTTTACCCCTTTTGAAACCGAGGCCGAAGCCATCGCCATGGCCAACGGCACCGAGTTTGGTCTGGTTGCGGGTATCTTCACGCGCGATCTGGCGCGGGCGCACCGGGTCGCACGCAAGCTGCGGGCCGGTCAGGTCTTTGTCAATGAATGGTTCGCTGGTGGTGTCTCCACCCCCTTCGGTGGTGTCGGAAAATCCGGTTTCGGGCGCGAAAAAGGACTGGAAGCGTTGTATAACTACGTACGGACCAAAAACATCGCGATTTCGTTGAAAGGGTGACGGTGGATCTGCAAGAACTCGATAAGCAACTGCTGCAGGCCCATGCGGATAACGATGTACCTGCGCTGATCCGACTGTACCATGAGGCGGCAAACCAGGCCGAGCAACGTCAGGATCACGAAGCGGCCTGTTTCTATCTCACACATGCGTTTGTTTTTGCGCTGGAAAACGGTGCACCGGAAGCGGATGAGCTGAACCTCAAACTCTATCAACGGGGCCGCGCGCATCGTTTGGTGTTCTGACAAAACCAGTGTAACTGGGTTATTGCTTGGCAGAGGGACAAAGCATGACCCATTTCACATTTCTGTGTCTCGAAGACTTCCCGGTTGCCGCCCTGTCCATGGCCATCGATCCGTTGCGCGTAGCCAACGAAATCAGCCGCATGAACAGTCTTGGGTGGACCGTCGTCTCTGAAGACGGGCAACCGGTCATGTCCAGCTCGCGCCTCAGTATCAATCCTGACAAAGCGCTGTCCGAGGTGGAAGAAACGGATGTGCTGTTGGTCTTTGCCGGGGCCGCAACCCGCTTTCAGGATCGCAAGGCGTCTGGCGGAGCTCTGCGGCGCCTTCTATCCCATGGGGCGCGGATCGGGTCGGTTAGCGGCTCACTTTTTGCATTGGCAGAAGAGAAGTTCTTTGACGGCTACAGCTGTAGTGCTCATTTCTGCTATACTGCGGCTTTAAAAGAGCAATTCGACCGGGTCACCCTGTGCGACACGCTCTATACGATTGATCGCAACCGGATGTCCTTTGCCGGAACCTCGGCGGTTTTCGAATTCATGCTGGGCGTGATTTCAGATCAGGTTTCCGATGCGGTTGCCGTTGAAACGGCCTGCTGGTTCCAATACGCAACCTTGCGCGATGCAGATACATTGCAGGTTCTTCCGGGCTACAGCAAAGGTCAGACCCGCGATGGTCTGCCCCGCCCGGTCCGGCGGGCCATTGAGTTGTTTGCCAACAATATCGAGAACAAGGTCTCGATTGAGGAAGTCTCAAACCTTGTTGGTATGTCCATGCGGCAGCTGGAACGGCATTTCAAAAAGGAAACCGGGATCAGCCCCGGAAGCTACTATCGAAGATTGCGACTGGATGCGGCACGGCAAAAGCTGCTGTACACCGACCAATCTCTGCAGGAAATCGCGATGTCCGTCGGGTATGACAGCGCCAGTTCGTTCTCAAGCAATTACCGGCGTGAATTCGGTTTGCCGCCCACGCAGGAGCGCAAGGAAAGAAGCCGCGGCGCCAGGCACGCGGCTTTGTCCTTTGGCCGTTCTGCGTCACAGGGCCTTGGCCACCTCAGTCAGCGCGTGGTGAACTGAAATTGCGTAGCTGCGCGGTGCGTAGATCGAGAAATCTGTCCCCGCCTCATTACAACGCAACAGGCATCCCACGTGATGGATTGCGGTACGGTTGAAGGCTCCGGACTGCATCTGCTCAACATCCAGAACCGTCAGACGTTGCAGCAGACCGATGGCATCCTGACCGGACAGGTCGATGCGTGTAAACACGTCTGACTGATCAGTGACGGAGGCGATGCCAGTCAGCTCTTCCGCCAGCCGCCGGGCCAACGCCAGCGGGCCGGTATAGGCTTCTTCGCACAGGTACTGATCCGGACCCAGCCAGTGCAGGCTGCTGGTCTCGCCCTTTGCCCAATGCCCGGCTTCGGGCGCTGCGATCCCACACAGGGATTGAAGCTTGGTCTTCACCGCGTCCTCTTGCCCCAGACGGGCCGAGACAGAGGCCAGCGCCACATCGCCGCGTTCCTGAAAGGTCAGTGTTCCGACCACGTCCTGCTTGGGGTCTGTGCCGCCAATGGCGGCCTTGGCAACAAAATCACGCACGGAGCCGTTCTCCTTCAGGGTCAACGAAATGCGCGCTGACAAGCGTCGCTTTGATGTTGGAGTTATCCAGTGGGCTGACGATCTGTACGGTTTCGCCCAATCGCTGCGCCCCACGTTTCACAAAGGCCAGGCCGATGCTGCTGGACAGATGGGGCGAATAGGCTGCTGAGGTGACATAGCCCAGATCATTTTCCGGCAGGTGCGCCGCACCTTCGTCAAACACATGGCCACCTGCCAACACGGTATCGGCATTGCTGACCGGCTGAATGCCGACCAGCGACAAACCATCCGGGTCAACCAGCGCTTCGCGGGCGCTGAGCGTTGCGCCGATGCTGTCCTTCTTGGCCGAAACCATGCGCCCCATACCCAGGTTATGAGCGCTGGAGGTGCCGTTCAGTTCATTGCCGGTCGCGTGGCCCTTTTCGATCCGCAACACGCCAAGCGCTTCGGTGCCATACGGGGTAATGCCCAAAGGCTCGCCAACCTCCATCAAATGACGGATCAGCGCATCGCCGTAGCGGGTCGGCACGGCCAGTTCATATGCCAATTCGCCCGAGAACGAGATACGGAACAGTCGCGCCGGTATGCCGCCCGCAATAGTCACCTCTCCGCACGCCATGAAGGGGAAACCCTCGTTGCTGATGTCAAAGCGGTCGTCCACCACCATTTGCAGCAGCTTGCGTGATTTCGGACCAGCTATGGCAAATTGCGCCCAAGCGTCGGTGGTCGAGATCATCTGCACATCCATGTCCGGGAACAGGCACTGATGCACAAACTCCATGTGGCGATAGACACCCACCGCGTTGGCGGTTGTGGTGGTGACCACAAAGTGATCCTCGGCCAGACGCGCGGCGGTGCCGTCATCCATGGCAATCCCGTCTTCACGCAACATCAGGCCATAGCGGGTCTTGCCCACCGGCAGTTTGGCAAAACCGTTGCAATAAACTTTGTTGAGGAACTCTGCCGCATCCGCACCCTGCACGTCGATCTTGCCCAAGGTGGTCACGTCGCACACGCCGACACCGCTGCGTACTGCCAGGGTCTCACGGTCCACCGATTGGCGCCAATGGGTTTCACCGGCCTTTGGGAACCACTGTGCGCGCAGCCACTGGCCAACCTCGACAAACACCGCGCCCTGTTCTTCGGCCCATTGGTGGCTGGGGGTCAGTCGGGTGGGTTTGAACTCTTTCCCGACCGAACGCCCGGCCCAGGCTCCCATCGCAACGGGCGAATAAGGAGGGCGGAAGATGGTTGTGCCGGTTTCGGGAATGCTCTTGCCGGTGATCTCGGCCATTACGGCCAATGCGCCGACGTTTGCGGTCTTGCCCTGATCAGTCGCCATGCCAAGGGTGGTATAGCGTTTCAGATGCTCGACACTGCGGAAGCCTTCCTGTTCAGCCAGTTTGACGTCCTTGACAGTTACGTCATTCTGAAAGTCCAGCCAGGCTCGGCCTTTGCCAGACACATGCCAGAACGGCGTGATGCGGATCTCATCATCCTCGCCCTTCGGCAGGTCAACCGGACAGGCCTTGATCCCCAATCCGTCAAGCGCCGCAAGCGCTGCGTTGGTGCCCGAGGCGATTGCCCCGAAACTGGTCAGATTGCCAGCGGCGGCACCGGCTGCGACCATGCCTGTCGGCATTTCTGCCGGCGGAATAAAGGCTGCGAGCGGTTCGAACCATTGCGGGCGACCGCGCTGATGGCAGGTCAGTTGGACATTTGGGTTCCATCCTCCAGAAACACCCAGACCAGAAACCTCAATCGGTCGAGTCTGACCATCGGCCATTTGCACGGTGATCGATTTCAGCCCCAAACGCCCCTGCGCGTCGGTGACTTGCGCGCCTGCCAGCAATTCGCACTCGGCGATGCGTGGCGCGTCACTACGCGGGTCGATCACAGCGACAACTTTGACACCCGCCTTGATCAGATCCTGCGCGGCGCGGTGACCTTCGTCATTGTTGGCGAAAATCGCCACGCGTTTGCCCGGCGTCACTGCCCAACGGTTGGCATAGGCGCGCATCGCACCCGCCATCATGATACCCGGACGGTCGTTGTTTTCAAAAGCAATCGGGCGTTCCGTGGCCCCGGCACACAGTACTGAGCGTTTCGCGTAAATGCGCCACAGAATCTGACGCGGCTTGCCCGCTTCCGGCACGGCCAGGTGATCCGAAACCCGTTCGAGCGCACCGTGAATACCGTGGTCAAAGGCCCCGAACACCGTGGTGCGCGTCAGCAAGCGCACATTGTCCATCGACGCCAGCTCACCCAACGTCTGCGCGACCCAATCGGCGTTCGAAACCCCCTCGAACCGGTCGCTGTCGGACAGCAAGCGGCCGCCCATCTGACTGTCTTCATCGGCCAGAATAACCCGCGCCCCTGATCGTGCCGCTGTCAGCGCTGCGATCAGTCCCGAAGGGCCTGCACCGATGACCAGAACGTCACAATGCAGATAGCCTTTGTCATAGACATCCGGATCAGCTTCTCGCGTTAGGCTGCCCAAACCGGCGGCCTTGCGGATCATCGGCTCATATAGCTTTTCCCAGAACGCCTTGGGCCACATGAAGGTCTTGTAGTAGAAACCCGCGGTCAGAAACGGCGAAATCCGGTCGTTGATCGACAGCGCGTCAAAAGCCAGCGAGGGCCAGCGGTTTTGCGATACCGCCTCGAGGCCATCGAACAGCTCGATCGTGGTTGCGCGGGTGTTGGGCTCCTGCCGGTTGCCCGAGCGCAGTTCGACCAGCGCGTTGGGTTCTTCTGATCCCGAGGCCAGCACACCACGCGGACGGTGGTACTTGAACGAACGGCCAACCAGCCGCACGTCGTTGGCCAGCAGCGCCGAGGCCAGGGTGTCGCCCTGATAGCCTTCGTAGGATTTACCATCGAAGGTAAAGCGCAGTTTCTTAGAACGGTCGATCAGACCGCCTTGCAAACGATTGTTCTGGGTCATTTTCCCCGTCCCGTCTTGCGGGCAACATCCCGCGCCAGTTCCGTTTCCAGAATTTCGTGGGTCAGCGTGTTACGCGTCACAACCAGCCACGAGCGGTCGCCCTGCTCGTGAAACCATAGCTCGCGATGGGTGCCAGCCGGGTTGTCGCGCAGGTAGAGATAGTCGTGAAACTCATCCGGGGCCGTGTCGGATTGCCAGTCGGGCCGGTTGATCAGGCTCGCGTCGCCGAGATAGGTGAATTCGGACGCGTCACGAGGGCCAAGCAGCGGGTGATTGATGATCATTTCCGGGCCTCCTCAGTGCAGGTTGGGCTGCGCGCCCACACCTTTTTCGTCGATCATCCGCCCGGTTTTGAACCGGTCCAGACGATAGGCAGTTGCAACGTCATGCGGTCGGTCGGTGGCCATCAGATGCGCAAAACAAAAGCCCGAGGCGGGGGTCGCCTTGAAGCCCCCATAACACCAACCGCCGTTGAAATAGAGCCCTTCGATCCCGGTGTGATCGATGAAGGGCGAGCCGTCCATCGACATGTCCATGACCCCTCCCCACATCCGCAACAGGCGGGCACGACCGATCATCGGCATCAGGGCCATACCTCCTTCGACCACGTCCTCGACCACCGGCAGATTGCCGCGTTGCGCATAGGTGTTATAGCCGTCGATATCGCCGCCAAAGACGAGGCCGCCCTTGTCGGACTGGCTGACATAGAAATGCCCGGCGCCAAAGGTGATCACACCATCGAGCACAGGTTTCAGCCCTTCGGATACGAAGGCCTGCAGCACGTGGCTTTCAATCGGCAGACGCATTCCCGCCTGAGCCATCACGCGACCGGACGAACCGGCAACCGCGACACCCACCTTTTTGGCTCCGATATAGCCACGCGTGGTTTCAACGCCCAGAACCTTGCCGTTTTCGATGCGGAAGCCCGTGACTTCGCAGTTCTGAATGATGTCGACGCCACGCTGGTCGGCGGCGCGGGCATAACCCCAGGCGACACCGTCATGGCGTGCCGTGCCTCCCCGGCGATGCAGCAGACCGCCTTTGATCGGAAAGCGTGCATCGTCGAAGTTAAGGAACGGATACATCGCGCGAACGCCTTCTGTATCCAGCAGCTCGGCACCGGACCCGGTAAACATCATCGCGTTACCGCGGCGGCGATACGCGTCTCGCTGCGCGTCCGTGTGGCAGAGGTTCAGAATGCCGCGCTGGCTGACCATCGCGTTGTAGTTCAGGTCCTGTTCAAGGTTTTCCCACAATTTCAGCGACAGCTCATAGAAAGGCTGGTTGCCGTCCAGCAGGTAATTGGCACGGATAATCGTCGTGTTCCGTCCGACATTACCGCCACCAATCCAGCCTTTCTCCAGAACGGCCACTCTGGCAGCTTTATGTTCCTCTGCCAGATAATATGCTGTCGCCAGACCGTGGCCACCGCCACCGATCACAATGAAATCATAACTTGACTGCGGCTCGGGATCGCGCCACGCGGGCGTCCAGCCCCTGTGCCCGTTCAAAACCTGCCGCATAATCGCGAGTGCCGAATACCGCATATGGATGAGTCCTTAACCCTTTGTGCGTCGGGGCATCTTGAGACACCTGAAAGGCCGCAGTCACGACATAATCCGTCACGCAATTTATCAGTTGCGACAATTTTCAGATTTGAGTTTAGCTGACTTCATTCGATCTCGAATTTTGTCGACATTGTCGATTAGGCCGCGTTCGTGAAACAAACTGCGCGATTGAATAACGCACGAGATAGCAAAATGCGAACAGAAGCTCAGGCCGTCGTCATCGGCGGCGGTGTGATCGGGTGCTCGATCCTGTACCACTTGGCGAAACTGGGATGGTCAGACGTCGTTCTGCTGGAACGGGACGAACTGACTTCGGGCTCTACCTGGCACGCAGCCGCCAATATTCACGGGCTGCATGACAGCACCAATATCAGCCGTATCCAGCACTACACGATGAACCTGTATAATTCGCTGGAACAGGAAACAGGACAAAGCTGCGGCGTATTCCAGCCCGGCTCGCTCTATCTGGCGCAAACCGAAGAGCGCGAGCATCAGCTCAGGCTGCAAGCGGCCAAGGCCAAGCTTTATGGCATGAACTTCTATGAGATCAGCATCGAAGAGGCGCAAAAACTGAACCCGCTGGTCAATTACGAAGGCATTCGCTGCGTGATGTTCGAACCCGATGGCGGCAATGTCGATCCCTCGGGCGTGACCAACGCATATGCCGTCGGCGCGCGTCAGCGCGGGGCCGAAATTCATCGCTTTACCCCCGTCACCGCGACCGAGCAGCAGGAAGACGGCAGCTGGATCGTCAAGACGCCAAAGGGCGACATCAAAACGCCATGGGTTGTGAACGCGGCGGGTCTTTGGGGCCGTGAAGTCGCGAAACTGGCCGGGATCGACCTGCCGCTGCAACCGACCGAGCACCAGTATTTCGTGACCGAGGCTATGTCGGACGTTCAGGCGCATGGCACGCGGCTGCCCTCGGTCTCGGACCGCGATGGCGAATACTACCTGCGTCAGGAAGGCAATGGCCTTCTGGTGGGTGCTTATGAGAAAGACATGAAGTTCTGGGCCGAAGAAGGCACACCGCTGGATTTCGCCCATGACCTGTTCCCCGACGATCTGGAGCGGATCGAAGAGAACATGATGAACGCCATTGAACGCCTGCCCGCCATGGGCGAGGCCGGGATCAAGCGCGTCATCAACGGTCCGATGATCTGGTCGCCGGATGCCAATGTGTTGATGGGGCCGGTGCCCGAGGTGGATGGCTATTTCTGCTGCAACGGCATCATCCCCGGATTTTCGCAATCGGGCGGCATGGGCCTGATGGCGGCACAGTGGATCATCGAAGGGGAAACCGAATACGACATGTTCGCATGGGACATGGCCCGCTTTGACACCTGGGTTACAAAGGAATTCACCAAAGCCAAGGTGCAGGATCAATACGCGCACCGTTTCGCCATCCACTTCCCGAACGAAGAACGCAGCGCAGGCCGCCCTGCCCGTGTGCGACCGATCTATGAGACCCAGAAAGCCATGGGCGCGGTGTTTGGCCTGAACGTCGGCTGGGAACATCCGCTGTGGTTTGCCGATGAACCGGGCACGGTGGATACCAACGGCTTTACCCGCCAGAACTGGTGGGGACCCGTAGGCGAAGAATGCAAGATGTTGCGCGACCGCGCGGGTATCATCGATATCTCTAACTTCGCCAAATATGTCTGCAAGGGCCCCGGCGCGGCGGACTGGTTGAACGCCGTCTTTGCCAACAACATGCCCAAGGCTGTAGGTCGATCCTGCTTGACCCCGTTGATCTCGAAACGCGGCGGTATCGCGGGCGACTTCACCGTCACCCGTGTCGCCGAGGACGAGTTCTGGATCATCGGCTCGGGCATGGTCGAGCGCTATCACAAACGGTTCTTCAAGCAGGTTCCTCTGCCTGAAGGCACGACATTCGAAAGTCACACCGAAGCGATGTGCGGGTTCAACGTGGCCGGTCCGAATTCGCGCGAGATTCTGCAACGCCTGACCAACACATCGCTGGCAACCGAAGATTTCCCCTTTATGCGCTCGGCCAAGATCGAGCTGGCTGGCGTTGAACTTCTGGCCCTGCGTGTTTCCTTCACCGGTGATCTGGGCTGGGAACTGCACTGCAAGACCGAAGATCAGGCGCGTCTCTACGATGCCCTGCTTGAGGCCGGCAAAGAGTTTGGCGCAGGCCCCGTTGGTAGCCGTGCCCTGATGTCGATGCGTGTCGAAAAAGGCTATGGATCGTGGAGCCGTGAATACAGCCCCGAGTATTGGCCGCATGAAGTGGGTCTGGAGCGTCTGTGCAAGTTCGAGAAGGACTTCCTCAACAAAGAGGCCGCGCAGAAGGTGCTTGAGAATCCAGCCCGTGAACAGCTGGTTCTGCTGCATCTGGACGAGGCTGACGTCACAGCCTCCAACGCGGATGCCACCGGGGGTGAGCCCATCTTCAAGGACGGCGAAGGCATCGGGCGGGTGACGTCCGGTACTTACGGCTACACCGTCGGCATGTCGCTGGCCTTGGGCTACGTCAAGTACGCCCAGCCGGGTGATGAGGTCGAGGTGATGGTGCTGGGACGCCCGCACAAGGCCACGATCCTGCACGAACCTCCCTTTGATGCGGCGGGTGCGGTGTTGCGGGGTTGAACTTGCGCTATCCCCCATTTGATTGGAGCCAGCCGGATCGGCTGGCTCTTTTCATTTTCGGCCCTTTACAGGTGTTGTGTACTAAGGCGTACATTGCCGGAACGTTCTGAGCCTCAAATTTAACCCTCAATAAAACATAAGTATTCAGCAATTACTCCACAGAGCGCTAGTATCCTTGCCGTTCTTCAGGTTAAATTAGCTCAAGCGTATTCGAATTTTTGAGCTGTTGAAAATACACGGATCGCTGTCAGTTTGCGCCTCAGCATCTAAGCCACTCTCAGCACTGAGGAGGAAACCCGAAATGGCACGAGATCTCGTCGCTCAACTGGATGACAAGCTGCGCGCAAAGCGCGAAACATTTGACAGGTTGCCGGTGATCGACATCGCTCCGCTGGTGGACGGCAGCGACAAGCAGAAAGTGGCGAAAGAAATTCGTTGGGCCCTGTCAAACGCCGGGTTCATGTATGTAAAGAACCACGGAATCGCGCAGGACTTCGTCGATCAGGTGTTTGACGTCACCCGCCGTTTTTTCGACCTTCCCCTGGATGAAAAGATGAAGCTGCATGTCAGCAACTCGGACGTGGCACTGCGCGGCTATATCGAGCCTTTTGGCGAAAACACCGATCCAACCAAGACTAAAGACCTGAAAGAGTGCTTTGACATCGGGCCAGAGCGTGACGCTCTGGAAGGGCCATTCTTTGGTCCGAACCAATGGACCACTGCCCTGCCAGAGTTTCAGGAGCTGGTTTATGGCTATCACGAGAAGATGGTCACTCTGTCCAAGCAATTGCTGGGCGGCATCGCGCTGAGCCTGGACCTGCTGGAAACTCATTTCGAAAGCCTGATGCAAGATCCGATCAGCATTCAACGTCTGCTGCATTACCCACCGCAGAACGGTGTGGTGGATGAAAAGATCATCGGCATCGGCGCACATACCGATTACGGCAACCTGACGATTCTGGCGCAGGATGATGTCGGCGGTTTGCAGGTTATGAACCGTGAAGGTGATTGGGTTGAAGGTTCGCCAATTCCCGGAACCTTCGTGATCAACATTGGGGACCTGATCCAGCGCCTAACGAACGATGTCTATCTGGCCAACATGCACCGAGTGATTAACACTTCGGGCCGCGAGCGCTACTCGATCCCGTTCTTCATTGACGCTGATTATGATGCCGTTTTCGCTCCGCTTGACTCGTGCGTCTCGGATGAAAACCCGCGCCGCTATGACAGTGTCACCTGTGGCGCGCACAAGTTTGGACGCTTTGCGGCCAGTTATGCCCACCTCAAGAAGGACGCGGCATAATGCAATACTGTGTTTTGTTCTGATCGAGCGCAGTGCCTTCGCCTGCGGCTTTACCAAAGCTGCAGGCGAAGATGTTAACCTGCGCATGCAAGCACAAACGCAGAAAGGCTGTGTGGCCTCGGCGGGGCCCAGTTCGAACCCGGAACCGGCCAAAAGGCCACCGATTTGACGCATGATCCAAAGATTGGTGAGACTCTGATTGATCATGACCCGAACGAGCTGATCCAGAGAGTCAAAATCGGCGATTGGCGCTGTAGCCGTCTCATGCTCGCCATCGCATACTGCGAAAATGCCGCCGGGCTTCAGAATACGGTAAACTTCGGCAATCACGGCCTTGATGAATGAGGCGCTCTCAAAATTCTAAAAACTCGATTGCGTGTCCCTCTGGCAAGTCTTCGACCTCTGCTGGGATAATCGCCAACCCGTCCGCCTGTGCAAGCAACGCCACGCGACCACTGTAGGACGGCGCCATCAAACGTAATCTTGAGCGGCCATCCTGTGCCATGCCGTCGATTTGAACCGGGCGGTATTCCCGCCGACCCGCTTGACGCCGAAGGGGTTCGGCCAGAACGGCGTGAACAGGGGTCCGAGGTGTATTTTGCAAACCCGCGCGGCGCGCCATCATCTGCGATCCGATGATCTGCCATGTGACGAAGGCTGATACTGGATTGCCAGGCAGCCCAATGTAAAGCGCGTCGCCACGCCTGCCGAACATGACGGGTTTTCCCGGCTTCATCGCCACCTTCATCACATCCGTTTCACCACCAATTTCCTTGAAAAGCCGTGGCATGTGGTCTTCATCACCGACGGACACACCTCCGGTCGTAATGATCAGGTCCGAAGTCTGGCAGGCTTCGCGCAGAACCGTTTCCAGACATGCCGGATCGTCTGCGACCTGCCCCTGGTCGTTCAGGTCGATCCAGGGCTTTTGCAGCAAGGCTAGCAGCATGTAGCGGTTCGAGTTGTAGATTTGTCCCGGCCCAAGAGGTTCACCGGGTTGGCGCAACTCACTGCCCGTAGAAAAGATCGTGACCTTCAGCTTTCGGCAAACCACGACGTACTCATATCCGGCCGAGGCCAGCGCTGCCACCTCGCGCGGCCCAATCTCACAGCCGCGCCGCAGGATCGGACCACCGGCGCAAAGGTCTTCACCTGCGCGTCGGATATGCTGGCCCGGTTTGGGGCGGCGGGTGAACCGAATATGGCCCGGAAGCACTTCGCAATCTTCCTGCATCACGACCGCGTCGAAACCCGGCGGGACCGGAGCGCCGGTAAAGATCCGCAGCGCACTGCCGTCCGGCGCATCAAGCGCACCGCTGTCACCAGCCGCCACGCGCCCGGCGACAGGCAATTCGAAAGCGGGCCCCTCGCCCAGATCCCGGCTACGAAGGGCATACCCATCCATCGCCGAGTTATCGAAGGCTGGCATGTCGACCTTGCTGGCGCAATCTTCGGCGAGTACCCGGCCAATCGCCTCTGCCAGTCGCAAGGTCTCAGTTTCTGTGAGCGGATCGGCGACAGACAGACCGCGCTTGAGGGCGTCGTCCACGGTCAGATACATATGGGCGTGGCGGTCGCAGGCGCATCCATCAGCCATTTTGAGCCTCCAAAAGTGCAAAGAGTTTTTGGAATCCGGTTCGCGCTGCCTCTCCGCACTTGGGTGAACAGGATTTGGCCTGTGCAACTGGGGCAAAAGCAATTGTGCCCGCTGGAACCGCCCTGCCAGGTTTCAGCGAAATCGTCATCTGTCCCTCCGGGTTCAGGCTGCCCGAAAGGATTTCACCCAAAGGTCAGCCAGCACGCTATTCAATGGCAGCTAGCGCGCGGCAGTTCTCGCCTCGCAGCCTGACCATTTATTCGCGCTCACTAGACATCACCGGCGGGGTATCGTCCTTGACATAGGTCACGATCCGTTTTCGAGAATTGGCCGGGAGGAAGGGAACAGCGGACGTATCTGCCGTATCCAGAATTAGTGGGCTTCTTCAAACGATCCCAGCTGAATGCCAGACATTCTTGACGGTCATGTAATTTTCAAGACCTTCGGTTCCGCCTTCCCGGCCTGTACCGCTGGATTTCACCCCACCAAACGGTGTTTCCGGCATCGAGGCTTCGAGCGTGTTGATTGACAGATTGCCCACCTCGACCTCGTCGATGAGACGGTCAATATAGTCAGCCCTGTTCGTAAAGGCATATCCGGC
Organism: Ruegeria sp. E8; assembly: GCF_056533985.1. Classification (NCBI taxonomy): domain Bacteria; kingdom Pseudomonadati; phylum Pseudomonadota; class Alphaproteobacteria; order Rhodobacterales; family Roseobacteraceae; genus Ruegeria; species Ruegeria sp. E8. The sequence goes on along the minus strand of NZ_JBQFOY010000014.1, from coordinate 81,982 downwards.
CAGCCCGTAGGGAACGGAATTTGCCTGCACAATCGCGTCGTCCAAAGAAGCGACCGAGTTGATCACGGCAACGGGTCCAAACGGTTCCTCCTGCATGATCCGCGCCGTTTCAGGCACATTCAAAAGCACGGTAGGTTCGAAGAAATACCCCTTGTTGCCAAGGCGCGACCCTCCGACGGCCAGCGTTGCGCCCTGTGCGACGGCGTCTTCAACCAATTCGGTCAACGCGGGCACACGTCGATCATTCGCGGTTGGGCCCATTTCAACAGCCACCTCCAGCCCGTTGCCGACAATGGTGGCTTTAGCCCTAGCAACAAAGCCAGCTGCATAAGTGTCAAAGATGCTCTCATGCGCAAAAAAGCGCGTTGGTGACGTGCAGACCTGACCGGCGTTGCGCATCTTGCGCACTGCACCGGAAACGGCTGCTGATTGTACATCCGTGTCTTCGCAAACAATGACCGGCGCGTGGCCGCCCAGTTCCATCAACACCCGGGTGTCATGTTGGGCCGCCAAAGTGGTCAAATGCCGCCCAACACTTGTCGAGCCTGTAAAGGCCACCAAACGCACAGGGTCCTGCGGGATCAGGTGGCCGGAAATCTCAGACGGTTCTCCGAAGACCAAATTCAAAACCCCCGGAGGCAACCCGGCATCTTCAAATGCTTTTGCAATATGCAAAGCCCCGGCCGGTGTTTCTTCCGCCGCCTTCAGGATCACCGAACAGCCCGAGGCCAATGCGCCCGCGATTTTCCGGGCGGGTTGGCTCATCGGGAAGTTCCACGGCGAAAACGCGGCGACAACACCGATGGGTTGGTGATGTACCGAGAATTTGTGCCCCTGAGCGGCCGGGATGATCCGCCCATAGGTCCGCATGGCCTCGCCCGCATCCCACTCAAAGAACTCGGCCCCGCGTATGACCTCGAGCCGGGCCTGTTTCAAAGGTTTGCCATGTTCCAGCGTCATAGAGTGCGCAATCTCATCCTGACGCTCACGCATCAGCGCCGCTGCCCGCAGGATCGTATCTGCGCGATCACGCGGGGACGTGCGGCTCCATATGCGGAAACCTTTGACGGCAGCCTCAAGCGCGTCGTCCAGATCTTTCACCGCGGCGCAAGGCAATCGTCCGATTTCCTCTTCGGTTGCCGGATTGAGAACCGGGATATCCCGGTCGGTTTTACGCCAGGTGCCGTCGATGAACAGTTTGAGCTCTGGATACATGAAACCGGTGCCTCCACTTGCCTTGTTTTCAGATCGCGCGATGCCTCGTATAACTTCAAGGCAATTGAGCAAATACGGGTATCATATTGGGGAATAGCTGGCCTGTTTGTTTTGCGCTGCCCGATGCAGCGCTGTCTTAAAGGCCCGCCCAGCAGGCGACAGATCGTCATTCGCGCGGAACGAAACTCCGATCGGCCCCTGTCCGAATGGAACCTCCCAAGAAAGCTGGGCAAGGTGTCCGTTTTCGATATCCTGCGCGACGACCTCGGCGGGCATAAGGCCGATCAGGTCACGCGATTGCAGCAGCGCGCGGTTCGTCAGGTAGGATACGGATTCGATCATGACCGGTGGCACATATAGCTGCTGGCCGACAAAGAAATGGTCGACCTGACGCCGCAACGTCGTCTCTTGCGGAGGGAGAACCCAGCCGAAAGGTTTAGTCTGCGCAAACGTCACAGCGTCCCGACCTGCCAACGGATGCCGAGGGCCGACAATGGCCAATATCCGATCCTCGAACAGCTTTTCCTGCCGGATCTTGTCGCGATGCCGGTGCGATGGCAAACGGCCTACAACCATGTCGATCTCGCCCGACAGCAGACGCGGCATCAGCACCTCGTTGGTGCCTTCGCTGATCTTGACCGCCACATTCGGGCGGTCTTCGAGCAGCAGCTCGATAGCAGCAGGCAAAAGGCTGGTTGACGCCGCGAGCAACGTGCCCACCACGACGCGGCCCGAATTGCCTTCGTTTAGATCATCCAATTCCTGCGCGGCATTCGATACTTGCGCAAAGATCAGTTTCCCGTGACGTATGAGCGTTTCGCCAAAAACCGTCGGCACCACACCGCGATTGGTGCGCGTGAACAGTTTAACCTCGAAGTCCAGTTCAAGATCTTGGATCATCTTGGTCGCCGCAGGTTGAGAGATACCCAACTCCCGCGCCGCGTTCTGGATGTTGCCATGCGCACCTACGGCAACCAGAAGACGCAATTGCCGCAGCTTCAAACGGGTCAAAGCCCGATCCACGATGCGAGAGTGACGCGCGACCATGGCTAGAGCACAATCGGTTTGCAAAGCTGGTCCAACTTGGACAGCACGCTCATGGCCGCAAGCGCCGAACTTCGCGGATTGTCGGGCAGCGCGGTGCCGCTGATCCGAAACTGGAAGGTGCCAAAATCGCCCTCGGCTTCAACCTCGTGAATGTTCTTTTGAATCGACGGATCAGCGATCAGACGAACCCGCGTTTCATCGAATCCCACGCCCGCCAAGGCAACGGCGGCCGCGACGTTGGCATTCTTGGGGTAAGCCAGCGCAGCCTCTCGTGCAGAACCCTGAAAATGCGTTTCGGCTTTGCTGATTCTACCCAAATCAAGAGCTTGCTCAGCAAGTGATCCCTTCCACCCTGCCGGAGGTTTGCGCCCCACATAGGTAACTGATTTGAGAGGGCCGACCGCAGCAGCGCTGAGGCAATCCAGCCCGCCGATGGCACCGCTTGCCAGATGCAGGCGCCCCCCGCCCTGCCGTGCTGCGTCTTCCAACTGATCCGCAACTCGCGGATCGGCCAGCGCGCCGACAGAAACGCTGATGATGTCGATTCCTTTCACCAATATGTCCGGGCCCAAACCTGCCAATGCCTCATGCCCTGCGCAGTCCAGAACCATTTCGGTGCCGTCGGGCAGATCCTCAACCGAACCGACCGTTAGGGGTGTTTTTGAATCGACGCGGTGCGGCCTGACAAGAATGGCCGTCAATTCATGCCCATGTTCCGGCAAGGCGTGCTGCACGTATTGCGCGATTGCGCCGGTTCCGATGACTGCGATTTTCATGCCTGAACTCTAGACCAGCATTGAAAAAACCTGAATTGGTAAGTTCATGATATAATTTTTTCGGATAGCCATTTCCCTGAAATTGCTCTGGATCGATTGTCTGAGTGTGCTTTTCATGGGGTCAAAGCCACTGGGACCGTGCGAAAATGAAATACTCAAAACACGACGCAAAAGCCTACGCTCGCGAGAACATGACGGGGATCTGGGCCGCAGCGTTAAACCCGTTCAATGACGATCTGTCGCTGGATGAGGCCGGGCTGCGCGCCAACATCCGGCATTGGATCGACGATCTGGACATTCAGGGCCTGTTCGTTGCTGGAAAACAAGGCGAGTTCTTTTCGATGAGCCTTGAAGAACGCAAACGAAACTTCGAAATTGCCGTTGACGAATGTGCAGGCAAAGCCGGTGTAATCGTCTCGGTCTCGGATCAGAACATGAATACGGCGTTGGAACTGGCGCATCACGCCCAGAATTGCGGTGCGGATTACATCGTACTGCACGCTCCGGTTCTGAGTTTTGTACAGGATCGCGGTGAGGTTTTATATCAATATTACAAGCGCTTCTGCGACGAACTTGATATCGGCATTGCCATGTGGAGCCACCCAGACAGTGGCTATCTGATGCAACCCGAAGAATGCGCGCGCATTGCTGATTTGCCGAATATCGTGGCCATCAAGTATTCCGTCCCCCGCGAGATGTATGTGAAACTGACCCATATGGTGGGCGACAAGATTCATGTCTCGACCTCGGCCGAGCATGAGTGGCTGGACAATATCCTTGAACTCGATTGGAAGCTCTATCTCTGCTCCTCCCCGCCCTATCAGTTGCAAAGCAAGGCCGATCAGCGAATGAACGAATACACCCGCCTGGCTTTTGCCGGAAAGGCGGATGAGGCGCGACGTGTGTTTGACAGCCTCAACCCCGTTCGTGATGCAATGAAACGGTCGCGCCCGGCAGGTAAACCCACGGCCTTTGGAAAATACTGGCAGGAGTTGCTGGGACAGGTCGGTGGCCGCGTGCGCCCGCCGATGCTGGAGCTGACCGAGGCCGAAAAAACGATCATTCGCAAGGCGTTCGAGGAATGCGGGCTGCGGGTCTGAGGCGGTTGTGCCCCCGGCAATATAAAAAATTCTGATAGCAAGATGCTGATAATTTCTTTGCCGTTATGGAAAAACACGCCAAACTTTCGGGGATAGGGAGTGGGACATGTCAAAACTGAAAGCATTCAACTTCAAGGCCTGGATCGACGAACACCGCCATCTGCTCAAACCGCCAGTGGGAAATCGTCAGGTATGGGAAGATGCCGATCTGATGGTCACGGTTGTTGGAGGGCCGAATAAGCGCACGGATTATCATGACGACCCTGTGGAAGAGTTCTTCTATCAGCTTGAAGGCGACATGGTGCTGAAGATCTTCGACGGAGAGGAGTTCTATGACGTTCCGATCCGCGAAGGTGAGGTGTTCCTGCTGCCGCCGCATGTGCGCCATTCTCCGCAGCGCCCGCAGGAAGGCTCTATCGGGCTTGTGATCGAACCAAAGCGCCAGACGGGCGAGTTGGATGCTATTGAATGGTATTGTTTTGAATGCGGATCACTGGTGCATCGTGCGGAAATGCAGCTAAAGTCCATCGTTGATGACCTGCCTCCGGTTTATCAGAAGTTTTATGCCTCGGAAGAAGACCGCACCTGTCCCAACTGTCAGGCGGTGCACCCGGGTAAGGAACCGCCCGAGGGCTGGGTCACGTTGTAAAAAAGATCGAACAGGGGAAGTTATGAAACATATTGCAAAAATCGCCGCCTCTGCGGCAGTGCTGGCCATCACGTCTGTTACCGCTCAGGCGGAAGAATTCCGGCTGGGTCTGATCACGCCACCACCGCATATCTGGACCAAGGCCGCCGAGGCATTTGGCGCTGAACTGAGCGAGGCCAGCGATAGCGCGCATTCGGTATCGGTTTTCCCGGCGCGCCAATTGGGGAACGAAGCTGAAATGCTCCAGCAATTGCAGACCGGCGCTTTGGACATGGCCTTCATGACGGTTGCCGAAGTGTCGAACCGCGCGCCTGAGTTGGGGGCGTTTTATGCACCCTATCTGGCAGATGACATTGGTCACGCAGGACGCATTCTGCGGTCTGACACAGCAAAATCCATGCTAGAGCCGCTGCCGGGGCAGGTCGGCGTTGTTGGTCTGGGCTATGGGATGGCTGGACTGCGCCAGATCGTCAGCCGGGGCGAGGTCTCATCCGCCGAAGACCTTTCGGGCCTGAAGCTTCGGATCACGCCCTTCACGCCGATCCTCGATTTCTACAACGCGGTTGGGGCGGCGCCGACCCCAATGCCATTGCCTGCGGTCTATGATGCGCTGGCCAACGGTCAGGTCGACGCCATCGACATGGATGCCGAGCTGATCTGGGTGCTGAAGTATTATGAACACGCTGACACGATCGTTCAGTCGGATCACATGATGTTCCCGATGGTCGGTCTGGTTTCGGCCAAGGTCTGGGCCGGATTGTCTGACGAAGATCGGGCGCTGATCGCGGAACTGATGGCCAAACATGTCGACAGCACCATCGACGCCTATGTCGAAAACGATGCCAAATGGCTGGAGCAGATCGAGGGTACGGGCAAGGCCTACAAGAAGGTCGATGCCGCGTTCTTTGGCGACGCGATTGAAGAGTGGAACGGGATCTGGTCCGAGAAAACCTCCTCCCTTGACGCTTTGCGTCAGACTGCGGCAGAAACGAAATAACGAAAACGGCATGACGGAAAGGGCGCAGGTCGATCCTGCGCCCTTTCTCACGGGAGAACAGCGATGTTGTATCGGCTGTCGGCTGGCTTGGCGCGGGTCGAATTGTGGTGCGCCGCCTTTCTGGCGGTCTGCATAACGGTATTGATTTTGCTGAATGTCGTGACACGTACGGCGGGCAACGCCCTATTCTGGGTCGATGAACTGGCGATTTATGCCATGGTCTGGATGACCTTTCTGGGCGCGTCTGCCGCGTTGCATCATCGTAGTTCGGTGTCGATCTCCATTGTTTCGGATAACGTGCCGGACCGCGCGAAACGAGTGATCCGCAAGCTTGTGGATGTGGTGGTGTTTGCCTTTTCCCTCGCGATGCTGTGGTTCTGCTGGCGCTGGTTCCTGCCGCTGGACATCGCCAGCAGCGGCTTTGACACTGTTGCCTTTCAGGGTCAGACGTTCAATTTCATCTATGCAGAGCCGACATTAACCCTTGGTATGCCTAAGTATCTGTTTTGGTTGGTGATGTGGCTTTTCGCCCTTGGCGCGACACTGCATTCCACTATGCATCTGCTAAGCGCCCAGGCTCAGGGATCGCAGCCATGAGCCCCGTCGTCTTTCTGGCCACCCTGCTTCTGTCTGTGCCCGTGGCAATCGTGCTGGCAATCACGGCCATCTGGTACATCTGGGAAAGCGGTAACACGGTTCTTTACGACAGCTTCGCACAGAAAATGTTCGGCGGTCTTGAGAACTATGGCCTTCTGGCCATCCCGCTGTTCATGTTGACTGGAGAGTTGATGAACGAAGGCGGCATGACCCGTCGCCTCGTCGCGCTGGCGCGGGTATTTGTTGGCGGGTTTCGGGGCGGGCTGGCCTACATCAACCTGCTGGCCAACATGTTCATGGCGGCGATCATCGGTTCTGCAACGGCGCAAATCGCGGTCATGTCGCGCGCCATGGTCCCCGCAATGGAAGAGGAAGGCTATGACAAAGGCTTCGCGGCGGCCACAACCGCCGCAGGCGGGCTTCTGGCACCGGTGATCCCACCTTCAATGATGTTCGTGATCTTCGGTGTTCTGGCTCAGATTCCTATTGGCGACATGTTCATTGCCGGAATCCTGCCCGGCTTGATCCTTGCCGGAGCTTTCGCACTGGTCATCACCCTGCTCGGTTGGCAGCAGCAGTTTCCGAAAGGGCAATGGATGACATGTGGTGAAGCCGTGCAGGCCCTGATCAGCGCGGCCCCTGCCCTGTTGATCCCGATGTCGATCATCGGCGGTATCCTGTTCGGAATCGCCACACCGACCGAGTCCGCCGCGATTGCGTCCCTGATCGCATTTCTGGTGGGCTGGCTGGTCTACGGGGACCTGAAGCCGGGCAACCTGGCTGAGATGTTCAAACGCACGGCGGCCAATGCCTCGATGATCCTGTTCATGATCGCTGCCGCCAGCGTGTTTGGCTGGGTCATCATCTATGAGGAAATACCGCAGCAACTGGCTGGGTTGATCACGTCCGTCACTTCGGACCCGTTCGTGTTCCTATTGATCGTGAACCTTGCGTTGTTGCTGGTCGGAATGGTGATCGATGGCATCGCCGCGATTATCCTGATCACTCCGATCCTGCTGCCCATCGCAACCGGATCATACGATATCAGCCCCTATCAGTTCGGCATTGTTGCCTGTCTGAATCTGGTCCTTGGGTTGCTGACGCCCCCGGTGGGGATCGGATTGTACATCGCCTCATCGATGAGCGGCACGACACCCGGATCGATCCTGAAATCGCTTTGGCCGTTTCTGATTGCAGTAACCTTGGTCTTGCTTCTGCTCAGCTATTTCCCGAGCCTCTCGACGCTGTTAATCTGAGTAGATCGCGTATTGCGTCGAGGGTGCACGGGTGTAAATCACGCTCAACTTGCCAGTGATTGTCCGCTAAGCTGTCGAAAACGTCGCTGCCCAACAGGCCAAGCAAAGGTTATTCATGCTGCTCGACACTCCAATCTGCGATTTCGGCTGGAAGGCCCCGGATTTCACGCTCAAAGACCCGAACGGTCATTCCTTTACTATGTCCGATCACCTGCAAAATGGATTGCTGATCGTCTTCATCTGCAATCACTGCCCCTATGTCAAAACGATGACAGACAGGTTGGCGCAGGACAGTGATCTGCTGATGTCGAAAGGGGTCGGAGTACTGGCCATCATGTCCAATGACTATCGTGACTATGCTGAAGATACGCCGCCGAAGATGCTGGAATTTGCAAAGAATAACGGCTTCAACTTTCCCTATCTGGTGGACGAAGATCAATCCGTGGGCAAATCCTATGGCGCCGTTTGCACACCGGATTTCTTCGGATTGAACGCGGAAGGCAAGTTGCAATACCGGGGTCGTCTGGACAATCTGGGCCTAGGCCAGACAGGCGAACGTAAACCCGAACTGGTCAGTGCGATGCTGCACATTGCCAAGACCGGACAAGGGCCCCAGGACCAGATTCCATCCATGGGATGTTCGATCAAATGGACACGAGGCTAGGTCATGGGGCTCGTTTCGCTTGACCACGTCAATCTGCGCACCACACGTCTGGACGAGATGACAAGATGGTATGGCGATGTGCTGGGGATGCAGGTCGGCCCACGCCCGCCTTTCACTTTTCCCGGAGCCTGGCTTTATGTCGGTGACCGCGCCTACGTTCATCTTGTTGGTGTCGAGGCTGAGGCTACAGGATCGGAGACCGAACTGAAGCTCGAACATTTCGCCTTTTCAGCAAACGGGTTGGAAGAGTTCGAAGCGCATCTCAAGAGAATGGACGTTTCCTATCGTCGTGTGGATTTGACGTCGTTTAGTGTCGTTCAGTTGAATGTCTGGGATCCGGACGGCAATCACATCCACATCGATTTTCCGGCTGACGGATAAGAACAAGGCACTTTGAAACCGTTTCAGGCGGGGAAACCTATTTGTCCACCGTTTGAAGGCTTGACCGGGGCTACGGGGTCGTCCTTGATAGGATCAAGTTTTCCGGGTTAATCCCGGGTAGTTCTTTTTGATCAAAAGGATATGGGGAATGCATGATGTCGCTTCACCGCCGACATGCATGGCGGTCAAATGAGCGATGTTAAGGAATGGCTGGTCAGGCATGGCTTGTCCAAATATGTCGACGCTTTTTCCCGGCACGAGATCGAACTGGGCGATCTGTCGGAACTGAGTGACGATGACCTCATCACAATCGGCCTGCCGCTTGGACCCAGGCGTCGATTTCTCAAAGCCATGCGGGAGGAAACCGGAGGGCAAGCAGGATCGCAACGCGCAATTCAGGAACCCAACATTGTCGCCGAGCGCAGGCAATTGACGGTCATGTTCATCGACCTTGTCGGGTCGACGGCCATATCGCAAAAGCTCGACCCCGAAGATCTGGCCGAGGTTCTGAGGCAGTTCAAGGAAACCTGCGCCGCTGCGGTTGCCGCCTTTGACGGTCATATCGCCAGTTACTATGGCGACGGTATCATGGTGTTTTTCGGCTTTCCACACGCGCATGAGGACGACCCGGAACGCGCCATTCATGCGGGCCTTCGAATTGTTCGCGAAATTCCCGAAATCCGCACGCATGCAAATCTTGAAGTCCGCATTGGAATTGCAACCGGTCTGGTTGTGGTCGGCGACCTTCGCGGAGAGAAGATGTTCGAAGACGGCACAGCCATGGGTGAGACACCGAACCTTGCCGCCCGGCTTCAATCCATGGCCGATCCGGGCACGATGATCGTGGCGCCGACAACTCAGAAACTGGCCGGTGATGCGTTCGAATACGTGCGCCGCGGGACGTTTCAATTGAAAGGGTTCGCCAAAGAGGTCGAAGCCTGGCAGGTCACCGGCACACGCGAGACGTTCAGCCGCTTTCTGGCAGCTGATGATGCCATGATGAACTCACTGGTCGGTCGGTCGCAAGAACACGAAACCCTTCAAAGCAAGTGGACACTGGCTTGCCAGGGCCATGGTCAGGTTGCGCTGGTCTCGGGTGAAGCGGGCATTGGGAAATCCAGGCTGATCGAAGAACTTCGCCGCACGATTCCGGACGCCAAGCATCAACAACTTCGGTTTCAGTGTTCGCCTTTCCACGATGCAAGCGCCTTGTACCCGGTTATTCGTCAGCTTGAAACCGCAGCCGAACTGCGGGCCAACGACAGTACTGACGAGAAACTGGATAAGCTTTGCGGCGTCCTTGGCAACCCCTCTGAGCTTTCTTTGAAACTGACAGCGATGCTTTTGTCGATCCCGTTTGAGGACAAGCTCGGCCCACTGGATCTGACGTCTGAACAGATCATGGAGCAGACGCTTGAAATGCTGGTCAGTCATCTGGTTGCATCGGCACAGGAAAATCCGATCCTCTTGCTGTTTGAAGACGCGCATTGGATCGACCCGACGACAAAGTCGTTTCTCGATCGGATCGTTGATCGAATTGGGGATGTGCCCCTTTTGATGGTGATGAGTTTTCGGACGGGATTTGATCCGGGTTGGGAATACGCATCGAACCTTAGCCAGATCACTCTCCAACAACTGGACTTCGCGCAGGTTAAGCAGATCGTTAACGATGTTGCCAAAGGGAAGACTGTCCCGGACCAAGTTCATCATCTGATCGCCGCCAGATCCAATGGAGTTCCGCTTTACGTAGAAGAAGTGACGAAGGATCTGTTGGAATCCGATCTTCTGACGGAACGCGCCGGTGCCTATACGTTGGATCGGACGACGCCATCGTCTTCGATACCAAAAACATTACACGATGCGCTGATGGCTCGACTCGACCGATTGAGCTCGGCCAAGGAAGTGGCACAGATTGGCGCGGTTATCGGCCCGCAATTCTCGTATCCGCTTATTGCAAGCGTGTCCCGTTTTGACGAACGCGCGTTACGGTCCGGCCTGGATTTGCTGGTGGATGCGGGGATCGTGAATGTCTCGGAAACCGAGCCCGAGGAAACCTTCAGTTACCGTCATGCACTTATTCGGGACACTGCCTATAACAGCCTGCTGAAACGCGAGAGGCGAACGCTGCACGCACGTGTGGTCGAGGCTTTGAACAAATCGTCACCTCACGACAATTCTGCTGGCCCAGAGATTCTGGCCCATCACTACACGATGGCGGACATGCCGGATGAGGCGATTGAACAATGGTATCGGGCGGGTCAGCGTGCTGTTGAACGCTCGGCCGGGATCGAAGCGGCCACTCAGTTGGGCCGTGCGATCGCGTTGTTGGAACAGCAGGATGAATCCGTTGACCGGGATCGCATGGAAACCAAAATCCAAACTTTGCGGGCTGGTGTCCTGCGCTCGACCGCTGGTATCGCGGCCGACGAAACGGGGGCGGTTTATGCCCGAATTCGCGATTTGTGCAATCGGCTGGGCGAAACCGAGCAATTGTTCCCGGTGCTGAATGGTCTTTACGCCTACCATCTGGTGCGTGGGGAATATGACCTGGCCAAGGATGTCGCAGCGCAGTTACTGGAACTGGCTAGGCTGACTGAAGAAACACATCATTCCATGATTGCCCACCGGGCCATGGGTGCGGTCTTGTTGCATATCGGGCATCAGGACACCGCCTATGATCATTTGCGGCAAGCGCTGACTCTATATGATCCTCAGCAGCACGCCCGCCTTGCCTATGTCTATGGAACGGATCACGCAGCCATTACCTCATGCTTTCTCAGCATGACGGTCTGGTTGCGCGGGGAACCGGACCGCGCGCTTGAAATTCAGAAACAGGCAATCAAGGCGGCGCAGGAACTGGATCACGCGCATAGCCTGGCCCAGACCCTGACATATCTGTGCATGCTTCACCTGTTACGGCGTGAACCAGAACTGGTTTATGACGTTGTCGCGCGCCTAGAGGAACTTGCGACCAAACATGCCTTCCCGTTTATGAAACTGACGGCGAATGTCTGGCGTTGCTGGGCAGATACGCTGATCAAACCTGATGCCGAGACAATCCGCGCGATGCGAGATGCTTCGGAATCCTGGTGGGCCAGCGGGGCAGGAAACTACAAACCGTTGTTCCTGACGGTCCTTGCCGAAGCGTCGCTGAACGCGAACGAGCCAGAGGAAGCACAGAATCTTTTGGGCGAAGCACGTGCGCAGCAGGATTTGACCAATGAAGGGTGGACGCAGGCGGAAACTGACCGGGTACAGGCGTTAGTGAGATCCATTGGCACACCCGCCGACGATCTGTTCGCACTTGCGCTGCAAACTGCACGCGGGCAGCAAGCTAGGATGTTCGAACTGCGAACTGCCGTATATTATCTGCAGACCTGCGACCGGCTTGGATGTACTCCATCTTCATCCCCGGATCTTGAGGGTATTCTGGATGCAATTGCGGGTGGCGAAGAGACGCCCGATATCGCGAAAGCAGTGTCTTTGCTTAATCAAACAAAGGTATCCTAGATCCCTTTGCTGCCGGTCCCGAAAATTCAGCGAACACTGCCCATCCATTCTCTTCGGTTGAACGGATGTACAAAGTCTCGCTGTTTCAATTCGGTTGAAGCTCGTCCTGATATCCGAACAATGCAGGTTGCCCGCCGGTATGCAGCAAAACAACTTTCTGTCCTTTGCGAAGCACACGTTCGTCAAGCAACCCCAGAAGCCCGGCAAAGGTTTTGGCGGAATAGACAGGGTCTAGAAAGATGCCTTCGGCGCGCGCCATCAAAGTCAGGGCCTCGCGGGTTGAACGGCCGATCCGCCCATATCCGGGTGCCAGGGCGCCGTCCCAGGTGAGGATGTCTTTCATGACCAAGGCAGGGTCGAAGCCCAACATATTTGCCAGCCGCCCCAAGACCTTTTGCAAACGCGCCAGCTGCTGTTCCTGATCGCGGCGAACACAAATGCCGTAAACGGGTGCAGATTGCCCGGCCAGACGTAACCCGGTCAGGAACCCGCCATGGGTCGATCCGCTGCCGGATGGCACCACCGCTGCGTCAAACTCGCCGAGTTGCGCATGAAGTTCTGCTGCACCCGCCACATAACCCAATGCCCCCAGCGGAGGATGATCAATGCCCAGATGGATCACATAAGGGATTCGGCCCTCAGCAACCAGTTGGTCGGCGCGTTCGTGAAGAGCGTTATCGGCCCCCGCCTCGTCTTCACCCTCGGGATAGCTCATGTGTTCAGCGCCCAAAATCTGCGCCAGTAATACATTGCCAGACCGATGGTAGTATTCTCCCATACCGGCGACGCGCTCTTCTAGTTGAAGCACGGACGTCATACCCAGTTTTGCCGCTGCCGCCGCTGCGGTCCGCACGAAATTCGATTGCACCGCACCCGTGATCAGGATGGTGTCCGCCTTCTGCTGCAAGGCCTCACCCATGTAGAATTCCAGTTGCCGGGTCTTGTTTCCGCCAAAGCTGAGCCCGGTCAGATCATCCCTCTTGATCCATAGATCCAGCCCCAGTTGATCGGACAGGCGCTCAAGCCGTTCAACCGGTGTGACGGATGTCATCAGCTTTGCGCGGGGAAAACCAGAAAGCGCTTCATCAATCCTCATCCTTGTGCCCTCACCTTCACGCTCGTGGCTTGTGCCGAAGATTGGCACTACCGGCGAGGATAGAGAGGATACAGTCTACGCGGAAGACCACTGATCATGCCCAAAGGCTCGTCGCGCGCAATTTACTACTTTCCGGGTGGAAGGGCGTTGCGTTTGGCGACAAACGCGCCTATCGGTGCGCCCCGCCGGTCGCAGCCTACCCGGCTAACAAAACAAGGACTGACATTATGAATACTGCTTTGGTCTGCTCCGGCGGACTGGATTCCGTGTCTTTGGCCCATGTATTGGCGGCCGAAGGCAACCTGTCGCGATTGATCTCATTCGATTACGGTCAGCGTCACACTAAAGAATTGGACTTTGCAGCCAAATGCGCCGAACGGTTGAAGGTCGCGCATCACGTGATTGACCTGCGATCTGTGGGTGCGTCGCTAAGCGGGTCTGCTTTGACCGACGATCTGGACGTGCCGGATGGGCACTACGAAGAAGAGACCATGAAAGTCACCGTTGTCCCCAACCGCAACGCAATCATGCTGACCATCGCTTACGGGATTGCGGCGGCAAAGGGCGACGACGCGGTCGCGGCGGCCGTGCATGGGGGGGACCACTTCATCTACCCCGATTGCCGCCCGAGCTTCACTGATGCCTTCGACGCCATGCAGCGCGCGGCGCTGGACGGATACGCGAATGTGTCCCTGCATGTTCCCTTTGTGCACCGATCCAAGGCTGACATCGTTGCCGAAGGGGCGCGGGTGAATACACCCTTTGCCGACACATGGTCCTGCTACAAGGGCGGCGAGCTGCATTGCGGGCGCTGCGGCACCTGTGTCGAACGGCGTGAGGCATTTGATCTGGCCGGGGTCGAGGACCCGACCACTTACGAAGATCCTGAATTCTGGCGTCAGGCTGTGGAGAGGAAGCTGGCCTGATGTACCGTATCACCAAGGAATTCCACTTCTCGGCCTCACACCAGCTGACCCACTTGCCCGACAATCACCAATGTGCTCGGCTGCACGGTCACAACTATGTTGTCGTGGTCGAACTGGCCTCGGCCGACCTGAACGATGACGGGTTTGTGCGGGATTATCACGAGCTGAAACCGCTCAAGACCTATATAGACGACACGTTCGACCATCGGCATCTCAATGACGTGCTGAATTGCGTGTCGACCGCCGAGAACATGGCGCGCCATTTCTATGATTGGTGTGCAGCGCGCTGGCCCGAAACGGCTGCGGTCAAAGTGTCCGAAACGCCCAAGACATGGGCCGAGTACCGGCCATGACCCTACGCATCGCCGAGATATTCGGCCCCACCGTTCAGGGCGAAGGTGCGCTAATCGGCCAACCCACCGTCTTTGTGCGCACTGGCGGGTGCGATTTTCGCTGCGCGTGGTGTGACAGTCTGCATGCGGTCGACAGCACCTATCGCCACGACTGGAAAGCGATGGACACCGAAGCTGTCTGGACCGAGGTGCAACGTTTGTCAGGCGGCCGGCCCCTGACAGTGTCGCTGTCTGGGGGCAACCCCGCAATACAGGACTTTGCCCCATTGATCCGACTTGGCACACAGGCGGGATACAGCTTTGCCTGTGAAACTCAGGGGTCTTTGGCGAAGCCATGGTTTGCCGATCTGTCGATGCTTGTGCTCAGCCCTAAACCGCCTAGCAGTGATGAAACAATGGATTGGGACGCCTTCGACGCGTGCCTTGCAGTTCGACCCGCGCTGACAGCACTGAAAATCGTGATCTTTGATGACACTGATTTTCATTGGGCGCAGGAAGTGTCCGCGCGCTATCCAGACCTGCCGCTTTACCTGCAACCCGGCAATCCCGAGACCGACCCCGACCTGCCCGTCGATCTGCATCAGGCCACCGGGCGGCTGGAATGGCTGATCGACAAAACCCTAAGCACCGGGTGGTTCACCCCTCGTATCCTGCCCCAGCTGCATGTGCTGATCTGGGGCAACAAACGCGGCGTCTGACCAGAAGGAGACAGACATGAGCGACATCTACAGCAATCTCACCCAACTCGGCGGCGACACCGTTCTGCCCACCAACCCTGATGAAGCCGTTCTGGAACGCGTCCAGAACCCGCAAGCGGATGTGGACTATAACGTGCGGTTCACTGCGCCCGAGTTCACCTCGCTTTGCCCGATGACCGGGCAGCCGGATTTTGCGCATCTGGTCATCGATTATGTGCCGGCCGACTGGCTGGTGGAAAGCAAATCCTTGAAACTGTTCCTGGGGTCCTTCCGCAATCACGGCGCGTTTCACGAAGACTGCACCATTTCCATCGCCCGCCGTTTGCAGGAGTTTCTGGACCCGCGCTGGTTGCGCATCGGCGGCTATTGGTACCCGCGTGGAGGCATTCCGATCGACGTCTTCTGGCAAACCGGCCCCCTGCCCGAGGGTGTCTGGATCCCCGATCAAGGCGTCCCGCCGTATCGCGGGCGTGGCTGAGCCTAAAAGATCCAGGCGGGCTTATTTCTCGCTAGGATCGCTTTCTGCGTAGCTGCGCAAAACGTCCATATCCGCGATATCCGCGTGATTTCTGTTGATCTTGACGCCGATGGGTTTCAACCGGGAAAACGCGCGGCTAAGGCTTTCAGGTTTCATGCCCAAACGCCCTGCGATCAGCATCTTGTCATAAGGCAATTCCACCTCGCACTGACCCGAGTCGCAATCGCACAGGTTCAGCAGGAATTCCGCAACCCTCTGCGCGCCTGTCTGTGCCTTCAGTTGCTCAAGCTGCGCCACCAGAGAATGCAAATGCGTAAAGGTGGAGGCCAGAATCGACACGCCGATTTCCGGGTCTTCCTTCATCAGCGACAAGAGTACCGGGCTGGGGATGTGCATCACTTCACACGGCGATACGGCTTCGGCTGACACGGGATAAGGAACGTTGCGCAAAGCGACAGCCTCACCAAAGCTTTCGCCGCGGGTAAAAACGCTCACCACTGCTTCGGCCCCGGTCGCAGAAACCCGGAACAGCTTGACCCAACCCGCCAGCACGACATGAACGGCCTTGGCTTCTTCCTCCTGTAGAAAGATCGTCTCACCCCGGTCATACTGCCGCCAGATCGCCTGCCGCAGCAATGTATCCACATGCTGTTCTGGCAAACTGCGCAGAAGCAGTGACTGGCGTGCAATCGCCTTTTGCACTTCGTGTGGCATGAAGGCATCCCCTTACTTGTCCGTTCCGGGATTCTCCCCTGCTTCATGCTATGCCAAAGCCGGCGCTGGGCTACCACCCTTTTTCTTGTACCTGAACTTGACAATAGTCATGTCACGGCCCGCACCACTGACTTAAATTCACCTTCATAGCCAGTCATCCGGGGAGTATTTCAGATGGATTTCGAGCGATTTTTCGACCAGAGCCTCGCTGCTTTGAAGGATGAAGGAAACTATCGGGTATTTATCGACCTACAACGGCGCTGCGGCGCCTTCCCGAATGCGCGCCAGACCGATGGCCCGGTGCAGCGGGATGTGAGGATCTGGTGTTCCAATGACTATCTGGGCATGGGGCAGCATCCGAAAGTGATCGCGGCCATGCACAACGCTCTGGATCGCTGCGGCGCTGGCGCAGGGGGGACGCGCAATATCTCGGGCACTACACACGACCACGTTCTGCTCGAGGCCGAGCTGGCTGATCTGCACGGGAAAGAAGCTGCGTTGCTGTTCACTTCGGGCTATGTGTCCAATTGGGCTGCGTTGGGGACGCTGGCCGCCAAAATCCCGGGTTTGATCGTTTTCTCTGATGCGTTGAACCATGCTTCGATGATCGAAGGCATCCGTCATTCGCGCGCGCAAAAGGTCATCTGGAAACATAACGATCTAGAGGATCTGGAGGCGAAACTGGCCGCTGCCGATCCCGACGCGCCCAAGATGATCGCCTTTGAGTCGGTCTATTCCATGGATGGCGACATCGCTCCGATCAAAGAGATTTGCGACCTGGCCGACAAGTACGGCGCGATGACCTATCTGGACGAGGTTCATGCTGTTGGCCTTTACGGTCCGCGTGGAGGCGGCATCGCCGAGCGCGAAGGCCTGATGCATCGCCTGACAGTAATCGAAGGCACTTTGGGTAAGGCGTTTGGCGTGGTCGGCGGGTACATCGCGGCCTCAGCTGCGTTGTGCGATTTCGTGCGCAGCTTTGCCAGCGGTTTCATCTTTACCACCGCCCTGCCCCCTTCCATCGCAGCCGGTGCCACCGCATCGATCCGGCATTTGAAGCAATCGAGTGCAGAGCGTGATCTGCAAAAGGACCATGTGGCTCGGGTGCGTGCCCGTCTGGACGCGGAAGGAATTCCACATCTGCCCAATCCCAGCCATATCATCCCGGTGATGGTGGGAGATCCGGTGAAGTGCAAGTTCATTTCGGACACTCTGCTTGAGGAGTTCGGAATTTACATCCAGCCAATTAACTATCCCACCGTTCCCAAAGGAACCGAGCGTCTGCGGATCACACCGTCTCCAGTCCACACTGACGAGGATATCGATCACCTGGTTGGTGCCTTGTCGGCACTTTGGCAACGCTGTCAGATCGCGCGGATACCACAGGCTGCTCAATAACCTAAGCGCCCCTTTGCTTGGAAAACTGCCGCCTTTCGGGGCGGCCTTTTTCCGAGTCAATTCAGATAGAGCGCAAAGATCACAGCGGAAAACCCTGTCAGCACAATAGTGAAACCACGCAGCCAGCTTGGGCTGCTCGCCAAATCCAGATAGTGTTTCAGGATCATGCGGGCTTTGATCAAGGCCAGCAACAAAATACCGCCTCCCACGGCCGCACTCGGTACGCTGATCAGGGTCAACAACGCAGATCCGACGCTGAGCGCAAGGAGCCCTAACCACGCGCTGATGAGAGGGTTTAACCGCCTCCGGCGGGAGTATTTGGCAAAAGATGAAGATTGGGGCATCTGATTTAACCCAACAGGTAGATCACTGGGAACAGCAAGATCCAGACCAGGTCAACCATGTGCCAAAACTGTGCGCCAGCTTCGATGTTGCTGGGATCATCGCGCCAGGCAACCAGCAACAGAATTCCAACCCCGGCCAAAACATGGGCCGCGTGAAAGCCGGTCAGTAGATAGTAGAACAAGAAGAAAGGGTGCGTGTCATAGCCGATCCCCTGCAATGCTTTGTCTGCATATTCCGTGCCTTTGATGATCAGGAAAACCACCCCTAGCAGAGCAGCACAGATCAATGCCAGGCGGGCCGGAGCACGTTGCATGTTGCGCCGCCAACTTAACGCCTGTGCGGCCAGATAACCCGATGTCAACAGAACCGCAGTGTTCAACGCCGCCCCTGTGCGGTGTAGATGAGATTGCGCCTCGGCAAAACCGACCGGGTCGGTCAGACGAACCCCCATGAAAGCGATCATTCCGGCACCGAAGACCAGCAACTCCGAGATGATCAGAACCCACATCAGCAACTCACCCGGAAGCTCATCGATTAGGGATGCGTCGCTCATGCGCCGACCAATTGGCGGTAGATCTGTGGCAAGGCCATCGTCAGGCGGTGCGGATCCGGGATGACGGCAAAGCCCCCCTGCCCGAACATGCGCGGGAACCAGCTTTTGCCGGTTTTGTCGATGGTAACGCCAAAGACCGACTGCCCGGCCCGGCGGGCCTCTCGAATGGCCATACAGGTGTCTTCGATGCCGTGGCGACCTTCGTAATGATCCAGATCGTTGGGTTTTCCGTCGGTGATCACCAGTAACAACCGGCGTTTGCGAGATTGCCCCGCCAGATCGGCGGAACAATGGCGGATCGCGGCTCCCAACCTTGTATAGTGGCCGGGGCGCAGCGAGGCGATGCGTTGTTCGACCTTTGCGCCCATCGGTTCATCGAACCGTTTGCAGCGTTGCACATAGACGCGTTGGCGTTTCAGCGAACTAAAGGCGTGAATCGCGAAATCGTCGCCGCAGGCATTCAGGCCCCAGGCAAGTGCAGCCAGCGCTTCGCGTTCGATGTCGATCACCGCGCGGCCGGTGACAGCGCTTTCGGTCGAGCGGCTGACGTCGAGCAGGATCGAGACCGCCAGATCGCGCGCCTCGGGGCGGGACTGCAGCCAGATGCGTTCGGTGCCTTCGCCGTTGGCGCACCGATCGACCTGAGAACGTACGGCCGCTTCGATATCCAACTGGTCACCGTCCAGATGGCCACGTGTCATCACCCGACCGGGGCGCAGCGCCTCGAACTGACGTTTGACGGCACGAATGCGCCGGGCGGTGGCGGGGTCTTTGCCGAATTCGGCGGCATCTTCGCGAGATTCGGCGTCCGACAGCAGAACATTCACGTGATCTGGTAGGTATTTCCCCGTGCGCACATCCCATTCGGGATACAGAACCCGGCCCGACAGCCGTTCGCGATTTACATCCTCGGGGGCGAGGTCCAGATGCAGTTTCAACCGGGTCGGGGGCGCCTTGGAGATCTGTCCAAGCCCAATTTCTTCCTGATCGTCAGCAGCCTTCTTGGCGTTGTCTGGATCGTCGTCATCGATACGACGGTTGATGTTCAAGAACTCGGCCCAGCTGAGGATCGCCTCGAACTTATGCAAGATGAAACTGTCGCTGCGCGACGCCTGATCCGATTTGCGGCGGCGGGCACGGTGTGTTTTCTCGCCCGATTCCTCGGGTGGGCCTTCGGTGTCGGGGTTTTCGACCTCGTTATGTTCGGAAAAGCCAACGGCGCGCAATTCCGGCCACAGGGCGATCGGGCGAAAACGCTGGTATCCGCGCGGGGCGGTCAGGTCATCCTCCAGCGTCAACAAGTCCTCGGCCCTGGTCGAAAGTGGTACGGAATCGCCCAGCATGTGGCGGGCTAGTTCCTCGACCGCAGCTTCGATGGGTGGCAAGTCGGGCACGTCGCGCTGATGCAGCACCCCTTTGCAGAGCTCTGTGTAGAGCGGTCGCAAACCAGGTGCGTCTTCCAATGTCGCCTCGACCATGTCCTGCGCGGCGGTCAGGGCACGCAGATCAGCGCGCAGCGGGTCATCTTCGTCAATCCGGGTTCCGGCATGGGCGGCAGCGGCGGCCAGCCAGACAAAGAGCGCGCCATTGGCCTCGCGCGCGGGAAACACTGCCAACCGGTCGGGCAGGCGCAGAACCTCGCCATCGAACGAGGCGCGCGGCATCAGTTCGACCTCGGTAGCCAGACGGCGACGCCACCCCAGACGGTGGCGCGAAATCTCGGGTGAGACCGGGCGCAATTCAACGCCCGGACTACCCCCAAGTCCCCGAAAGAGGACAGCCAGCCGCCCCGCGACCTCGGAGAGGTCGACCGCGGCTCCATCGTGCACCTGGGGTGCATCGAGGCGGCTGGCAAGGGTGTGCCACAGTTTCCCGATCGTTTCTTCGGGTTCCCATGGCTCGAATTCGATCTTGACCATCGGCCGGCCTCACCCAAAGACAGCCGTGACAAGATCGAGGAGCCCGCGTTTGATATCCTCATCATCCGTCAGAGGTTCGATCATAGCGGCAAGGATGGCGCGGTCGGTGGACATGCCTTGCGCGATCAGCGTCGCAGCATAGACGACCAGACGGGTGGAGACGCCTTCCTCAAGGTCCTGACCCTTGAGCCCACGCAGCTTACCTGCGAGGCGCACCAGCGGTTTGCAGCGTTCCAGCGGCAGTCCGCTTTCCTGCGCGACGACTTCGGCCTCCATCTGAGGTGACGGAAAGTCGAATTCCAGCGAGATGAAACGCTGTCGGGTCGAGGGTTTCAGGGTTTTCAGGATATTCTGGTATCCGGGGTTATAGGATGCGACCAGCATGAAGCCGGGCGCGGCCTCAAGCTCTTCGCCGGTGCGGTCGATCGGCAGGATGCGCCGATCGTCGGTCAGCGGATGCAGCACAACGGTCACGTCCTTGCGGGCCTCGACCACCTCGTCGAGGTAACAGATCGCGCCTTCACGCACCGCGCGGGTCAAGGGGCCATCGACCCAGACGGTTTCGCCGCCTTTCAGCAGGTAGCGCCCGATCAGATCGGCGGCAGCCAGATCGTCGTGGCAGGCCACGGTATAAAGAGGGCGGCCAAGGCTGGCGGCCATATGGGCCACAAAGCGGGTCTTGCCGCAGCCTGTCGGTCCTTTCAAAAGAACCGGCAGGTCATTGTTGTAAGCGGCGATGAACACATCGCATTCATCGCCCTGGGCGAGGTAGAAGGGGGCGTTTGCCGCCCCCTCGTTCAGTTTCATGGAGCCGTCCATATCCATCACTCCGCTGGGGTTTCGGCCGCGCCGGGTTCAATGACCTCTTTCCGGGGAACCCAGATCGAGTAGATGAACAGCAGCGCGCCAAGGACCACGACCACACCAGAGCCAAGACGCATCCAGTAGAAGACTGCGATCTGGTCCTGCACGTCCATGAAGTAGTCTCCGACCACACGTTGCATGTGCGTTTGAACGGTTCCACCGAATGTCAGGACGAAGGTCATGAAGACCATGCCGCTGGTCATCAGCCAGAACGAGCCCATGTTCAGAACCTGATTATAGGGATCACGGTTCTTCAGGATCGGCATCGCATAGGTGAAGATCGCCAGGTTGAGGCAGACATAGGCACCGTAGAAGGCCAGGTGACCGTGTGCAGCGGTGATCTGCGTGCCGTGGGTATAGTAGTTCACCCCGTGCAGAGTATGCAGGAAGCCCCAGACACCGGCTCCAAAGAAGGCGAGCGTCGCGCAGCCAAGTGACCACAGCAGCGCGGCCTTGTTGGGGTGGTCTCGACGGCCCTTCCAGACCATGACAAAGGCAAAGGCCATCATCGCGAAGAACGGGATCACTTCGAGGCTCGAGAAGATCGACCCGATCCACTGCCAGTAAGCAGGCGTACCGATCCAGTAGTAGTGGTGCCCTGTGCCAAGGATGCCCGAGAACAGCGCAGCCGCGACGATGACATAAAGCCATTTCTCGACCACTTCACGGTCCACGCCGGTCAGCTTGAGCATCAGGTAAGCCAGGATCGAGGCCATGATCAGCTCCCACACACCTTCAACCCACAGGTGGACGACATACCACCAGTATTGCTTGTCCAAGGACAGGTTGCCGGGGTTGTAGAAGGCGAACAGGAACAACAGCGCCAGACCCCAGAGGCCCAGAAGCAGGATGTTGCTGATCGCGGTTTTCTTACCCTTAAGCACCGTCATTGAGATGTTGTACAGGAACATCAGCGCGGCGACGACGATACCCGCCTTGACCCATTTGGGTTGCTCAAGGAACTCGCGCCCCTCTTTGCCCAGCAGCCAGTTGCCTTCGAACAGGTTGAAGACATAGGTCACGACCACGCCCAGCGTACCGACCACAAGAATGATCAGCTGCAGATAGGCCAGCGTGGGTGAGTGGATCTCGCGCTCGGTTTCTTCGGGGATCAGGAAGTAGGCCGCACCGAAAAAGCCCAGCAGCAGCCAGACGATCAGAGAGTTGGTGTGCAGCATCCGCACGATGTTGAACGGCAGAAGCTCACTCAGGAAGTTCGGGAAGACATAGATAAAACCGGCCAGAAGGCCACCGATCACCTGTATCGCGAACAGGGCCATTGCCACGGCAAAGTAGGCATAGGCGATTTTTTGGGATTCGTATTTCATTGCTCCGTTCCCTTTCTTAGCCTGCCTCGTTGGGCGGCCAGCCCTGAGCGTCGATATTGTCCGTCCAGATCAGGAAGTTGGTCAGATCACGGATCTCTTCGTCGCTGAGGTTGAAATTAGGCATCTGTCGACGACCGGGAATGCCGGTCGGCTGCGCCTCCATCCAGCCCTTGAGCGCCTCAAAGGCTGATTCCGGGTCGTCCAGCACACCCCAGCGGGTCATCACATTCGCAACTTCAGGCGCATAGTATGCACCTTCACCCATGATCGTGTGACAGTTGATACAAGCGTGTTCTTCCCAGACGTGTTTACCCCGGACCACGCTGTCATCGAGTTTCGCCGAGTTTTCGGAGTTGACGATATACCAGTGGGAATGGGCCGACAGGGCCAGAAAGATAAGGATAAAGAACAGTGACCCGCCATAGAATATGTTGCGCGCCATGCTCTTGGTCATGACTTCTCGCATTGCGCTCTCCTTTGCGCAGATTAGCTAGTGTGATCAGCATGGCGGCTGTGCGCCGGTGGCTCCTTAACGAAAGTCAAGACCGCTGAAAGGAAATGAGTTTCACCCTGCCCTGGTCGCGCGGGGGCCTGTCAACGCGGGCCACATGGCGATCAAATATAGTGCAAAGGCACAGACCCACAGACCATCCGACAGCAACATTGCCACCATGTATCCTGCGCTCAGCTCGGCCCCGACCCAGCGCGACAACGCGGCCACGGCCATCAGCCCATAGGCCACTACCATGGGTCCCGGTGCAATCAGGTCGCGCCCACTATGGCCCAGGGCGGCGCGGCTCATGACAGCAAGGGTCATGCCGCCAACGCAACCGATGCCCAGAACATGCAATGCGGCGACTTCATTGCCTACGCCTAGCACTGCCAGCCCCCACAGGATCAACCCCAGCGCCAGCATCGCCAGACCCAGGTGCAACGCCAGCAGGATCGGTTGCCGCGCAGACCAGAGTGCGCGCCAGCGGATCATGCGCAAAACTTGCACTACACCCAGAGCCAGCGCACCGACAACGGCGACCGGCCCCGTGCCCAGCGTAAGAGCGACCAGCGGCAGAAGCAGGGCAAGCACCATGCTCGCCTTGTCCAAAGCAGGAACCGAGACGGGCCAATACGCTTCCGTCACACCGGCGCGCTTCATCGCATTGCGGGTAAAGGCTGGCGTAATCCGCCCGCCCAGAATGGCGATCATAGCGCACAGCGACAGTAGCCCTGCGCGCAACCCGGTTTGCAGTGTGTCCGCCGTAAACCCCATCCATTCCAAATGAGTCATCAGGTCGGCAACCCAAATGAAGCTCAGCAACAGCAGGAAAACCAAGTTCTGCGGTTTCGGGCGGCGGATCAGCTGCGTCAGGATTTTAGCCGCCAGAACGGGAACAAAAGCCAGGTCAACCACCGCAACGAAAGCCGGTGGCAGCATTCCCGAAAACCACATTGCCATCCGGCCGGCCAGCCACAGCCCGGCGGCCAGCATGATAAAACGGGCGCGTGCCTCGGGCGCACCGGTCCAGTTCGGAACGGCGGTCAAAAAGAACCCGCCCAACGCTGCGGTGGCATAGCCAAAGATCATCTCGTGCGCGTGCCACATTGGCGGCGTCATGCCGTAATCCGGTGCCATGTAAGGCACAGCCAACCACAGCCCCCAGACCAATCCGACAAAAAGGCCGTAAAGACCGGCGGACAGAAAGAAAACACGAAACCCTTCACCGAGAACGCGGGTGATGAATGCGGGCATAACTGCTCTCCTTAGCGGTTTTCCAAGGCGTAACAGTGCGGGTATTTCGATGACTTAACCAAAATCAAAACCACGAAAACATGCGTCTAAAACGCAGATTTTTCGCAAGAATTTTGCACCTTTTTTCCGGTTTGATCGCTGAATTGCACACCCGGCGTTGACTTTCGTCAAGGAGATGCCGGCGGCGATGTCTCACCCTAGGAGCTGCCTCACCAGCAAATGGAGAGTGATCATGTCACTTGGAATCAGCTACAACAAAACCGGCCGCGCCTTGGGGGTCGGATTGGCAATGTTGTTGGGCAGCGTCGCTGCTCCGACCTTCGCCGAAGAGCCAACTTTGAGCAAGGAAGCCTTTGAATCGTCCAAGCAATTGTACTTTGAACGCTGCGCCGGGTGTCACGGCGTGCTGCGTAAGGGGGCGACGGGTAAAAGCCTTGAGCCCTTGGTGGAGACCAAAAATGCCGACGGCACCGTGACCGAATCCGGCACTTTGAAACTGGGCCAGGAGCGGCTTGAAAAGATCATCGCCTGGGGTACTGAAGGCGGGATGAACAACTTCTCGGACGTGATGTCCGAAGACGAAATCCGCGACATGGCGACCTATATTCAGATGGAGCCGCCCAAGCCGCCGGAAATGTCGCTTGAGCAGATGATGGCGACCCGCAAAGTATACGTCGAACCCGCAGATTACCCGACCGAGCCGCTGCATGGCCGCAACTGGGAAAACTTCTTCGTGGTCATCGAACGCGATGTGGGCAAAGTGGCCGTGATCGACGGCGACACCAAGGAGGTGCTGGCGCACATCCCGACCGGTTACGCCGTACACGTTCTGAAAGCGTCCGAGCACCATAAACTGGAAGAGCCAGAAAACCCGGGACGCTTCTGGTACACGATGGGTCGCGACGGCAAGATGACCAAGATCGACCTGTGGCAGAACCCCGAGAACATGCTGGTGGCCGAAGTGACCATAGGCTATGACGCCCGCGACGTGGCCGTTTCTGGTGATGGTAAATACGTGATCGGTGGGGCCTATTGGCCGCCGCATTTCGCCATCGTTGACGCCGAAACCATGGAACCAAAAAAGGTTGTCTCGACCCGCGGCTACAACGTGGACGGGGACTATGTGGAAGAAGCCCGCGTGGCCGCTATCTACACCACCCCGAACGAGCCCACATGGATCGTCGCCGTCAAAGAGCTGGGTCAGCTCTGGCAGGTCGATTACTCTGACTTGGACAATCTGCGGATCGACAAGATCGACAGTGCCAAGTTCCTGCATGACGGGTTCTTTGATCCAACCGGTCGTTACTTCCAGATCGCCGCAAACGCGTCGAACAAGATGGTCGTGGTCGATACCGAGACCCACAAGCTGGAAGCTCTGATCGACACCGCGCCGCTGCCGCACCCCGGCCCGGGCGCCAACTGGGATGACCCGAATTGCGGTCCTGTTGCTGGGACAACCCACCTGGGTGAAGGAACGGTCACGGTTTGGGGCAACGATCCCGAAGGTCGCCCAGACGATGCCTGGAAGGTCTGCTACGAGGTCGAAACCGACGGACCCGGTCTGTTCATCCGGACGCACCCGGAATCGGATTACATCTGGGCCGACCAGACCAAGCACCCCGAGCCTGAGATCCAGCAATCGGTGCAGGTCATCGACAAGGCAACCGGTGAGATCGTGAAAACGATCCAGATCACCGAAGAGGAAGGCAACGTGGCCGTCCACTTCGAGTTCAACCAGGATGGGTCCGAAGTTTGGGTGTCCAAGTGGAACCGCTCGACCTCGAAAGAGGCCAATGGTGAGATCGTGATCTTCGACGCCAAGACACTGGAAGAGATCGGCCGCGTGAAGGGTCTGTTTGCGCCGACTGGTAAGTTCAACGTTTACAACCGGTCGAACCACGTCACCTGACGGTGTCGCAACAACTTCCGGAAAGGGCGGGCCCCTCGCCCGCCCTTTCTTCGTTTCCCCATCAGCTAAACGCGCCGGCCTGACGCGCCGGGCCAGTCAACACAGCCAACACGGAGCCCGGATATGACCTCCGAACCTGATAAAAAACCACCGATCTGGCGCCGGTATTTCCTGTGGGGGATGCCCGTGGCCGGAATTGCCGCAGCCTTTGCCGGCGGTATCATCTTCTGGGGCGGTTTCAACACCGCAATGGAAGCCACCAACACCAAGGAATTCTGCGTCTCGTGCCATGAGATGCGTGATTTTGTGTACGAAGAATACACGGGTACGATCCACGACGTGAACCGGTCCGGTGTGGGTGCGGTCTGCTCCGACTGCCACGTACCGAAAGACTGGACGCACAAGATGATCCGCAAGGTCAAGGCGTCCAAAGAGCTTTATGGCAAGGTGGTCGGTACCATCAATACCCGCGAGAAATTCGAAGCCAAACGTGTGCATTTGGCCATGAACGAATGGGAGCGGATGAAAGCCACCGACTCGCGCGAATGCCGCAACTGTCATGATTTTGAGTCGATGATGCCCGAGTTCCAAAAACCGCGCGCGCGCCAGCAGCACCTGAACGCGATGACGGTCGGTCAAACCTGCATCGACTGTCATAAGGGGATTGCGCATTCAGACGCCCGCGACCGGGCTGATGAAGAGTATCTGGAAAATCTTGAAGCCCCGAACCCGGCGTTCATTCGTGAAATCCCTGCCGAATATCTGGCAAGCCTCGAGAAGATCGAAGCTCAGGAAGCTGCCGAAGCAGAAGCGGAAAAAGCCGCCAAGAAAGCCCAGCAAGAAGCTGTTCAGGCCCAGATTGCAGCTGCCGTTGACGCAGCTGTCGCGGAAGAACGCGCCAAAGCCTCTGGTGACGAAGCCGCAGCACCTGCAGGCGGTGGAAGCGACGTTGCGACCAACATCGACTGGAACGCAGTGGCCAGCGCGGATCTGAAACTGTTCTACCCCGGTCAGGCTTCGTTTGAATGGGTCCAGAACGGCAAGTTCCACGGTGGGGCGCGGCCCCTGACCAAAGGGGGCGATCAATGTACAACCTGTCACGCCAAGGAGCTGGACGCGATCGGCAACAAGATTGTTGCGGGTGGTGATCTGGAGCCGACTCCGATCCCTGGCAAGCGCGGCGTGATCGACGCAACCGTTCAGGCGGCGCATGACGACGATAACCTGTACATCCGCCTGCAATGGCCGGACGCGGGTCACAACCCTGCCCCGTTTATCGACGGTGGCAAGATGGACCCCGACAACCAGATCAAGGTCGCGATGATGATCACGGGTACCGGCATCGAAATGGGCGATCAGGTCGGCTGCTGGGCTTCTTGTCACGCGGATAACTCTTACATGCCGTTTGACCCGGGGGCTGAGGCAATTGCCGCTAATGGGGATGTCTCTGGTCGTCTGAGCGCACAGGACACGGTGACAAAATACATCAGCGAAAGCCGCACGGATGTTGAAATCAAAGGCCGCCGTGGCAAGGCACTGGGCGGTTGGGATAAGCTGCAGGCTGCGGAACAGATCGAGCAGTACCTGGCCGATGGCACCTATCTTGACCTGATGCGCGTCTATGCAGATGGCAGCGCCACCAACGGCTATCTGTTGGAACAGCGCGTGGTCAACGACGGTGAAATCGCCGCATCGGCCGACCTGTCCGGTGGGATGTGGACGGTGGTCTTTACCCGCCCGCTGAACTCTGGCGCGCCCGGTGATGTGCCGCTGGAAGCAGGCCAGACCTATACCGTCGGCTTTGCGATCCACGACGACTTCAGTGCCGCCCGGTTCCACCATGTGACGTTGAACACCAGCCTTGCTCTGGATGACGACGGCGCAGCCATCAACGTGGTCAAGCAATAACGGACCGGGGCCGGGTCATCCGGCCCCCTCCATTTCTGGAAAGGAGACATGGAATATGAAACCCCAACGCCTTCTTCCCGCGCTGCTGCTTCTGGCCGCGCCTGCCTGGGCGGATGAAGCCTCGGAGATCTGCGCCGAGGCGGAAGAGCGCTTTGTCGAGCTGTACGGCCAGCCCTCTTCCTCCGTCGAGGATGCCGAAGTTGTGCTTATGTACAAATACAACTTCTGCCCCTTCGAGTTGACGGTGAAAGCAGGTACAACCGTCCGCTGGGTGAATGTCGACAAACGCACCAGCCACTCGGTTCTTTTGAAGGACGGCAGCGAACCGGAAAGCGACCGTTTGTTCCCTGAGGAAGCAGTTGAACTGACCTTCCTGACACCCGGCCCGCAGGATTACCTCTGCGGTCCACATTGGGAGACGCAGAACATGATCGGAATGATCACAGTCGAACAGTGATCTGAGGCCAGTGCAGGCAAGTTGAAAGGAGCGCAGATGTAAATCCTGCGCTCCTTAACTTTAGTCAAGGAAGCCGCACGGTTATTGCGCCAACCTGCCCTCATGACACGCCCGGCTCACCCAGCGACGTCTCGAATGCGCCAGGGAAATCCGGGTCTCGAAGACATTCAGACCAAGCGAGTTTGCACATGAGCGGTAAGGTTTTTCTGATTGGTGCCGGTCCCGGCGATCCCGAACTCATGACCTTGCGCGCATTGCGGATGCTGCAAGAAGCGGATGTGGTGGTATATGACCGGCTGGTGTCCGCCGACATTCTGGCTCTGCACACAGAAGGCGCGCGGCTGATCCCTGTGGGCAAAGCCCCCAAATGCCACACCGTCCCGCAGGACCGGATCAACGAAATCCTTCTTGAAGAAGCCAGCGCAGGTCACACGGTTGCCCGACTGAAAGGTGGCGACCCCATGATCTTTGGGCGCGGGTCAGAGGAAGCTGCCTATCTGATGGCCCATGGCGTCGCCGTCGAATACGCCCCTGGAATAACTGCGGCGCAAGGGGCGTCCTGTTCCACGGGCGTACCATTGACCCATCGTGGGTTGGCGACCTCAGTGCAATACGTCACCGGGCATAGGCAGGCGGACAAAGTTCTTGATCTGGACTGGAAACGACTGGCCGATCCGGATTCGACACTGGTGATCTATATGGGCGTCGCCAATATCGGTCAGATCGCCATGGGCCTGATGACCGAAAACCTGCCAGGATCGACACCGGTTCTGGCCGTTGGCAAGGCGACCACGCCCGATGAACGTCGTCTTGTATCACGGTTGGATCAACTGGCCACAGATGTGCGCACAGCCGAGTTAAAAGCGCCGACACTGTTTATCATTGGCAAAGTTGTGTCTCTCTACGCCGAGGCCTCAGTTTCCGAACTTCTGGAGCAAGCCCATGGCTAAGCTTGGAAGTGGAAAACGGAGAACGGGTTCAGCCCGTTCCAACGGATTGCGCGGGCGCTCAGGTTGGGTTGCGCGGACCTTGCTGACAACTGCGGTCCTCGCTGCCACGTCCGCCTTTGCGGCTGATGTCATTGACCCCGATGTTCTGAAACGACTTGTTCATCAGGATTGCGGCTCGTGCCACGGGTTGTCCCTGAAGGGCGGTCTTGGTCCCGATCTGCGCAGTGAGACACTTGAACACTACGACACGGATGTTTTGACCAGCGTCATTCTTGACGGCATCCCTGACACAGCGATGCCCCCGTGGCGGCCTTTGATCAGTGAAGAAGAGGCCGAATGGATTGCCCGTTACCTGCTGGAACAGGAGGCACAATGAAACACCTCATTTTAGGCCTTGCAGCCACGTTGATGTTGACGACAGCGCAGGCGGAACCCACGGCAACCGGAGACCTCGGCCTCGTAATCGAACGTGCCAAGGGATCGGTGTTGTTGGTCGATCAATCTGATCGTGCTGCTCTTGCACGTATCGAGGGGTTGGGCGATCTGTCTCATGCCTCGCTGGTCTATTCGCCGGATGAACGCTTTGCCTTTGTTTTCGGACGCGACGGAGGGCTGACCAAAGTCGATATTGTCACCCGCCAGATCGTGAATCGTGTCGTGCAGGCAGGGAACGCCATTGGCGGTGCGATCTCGGATGACGGCGAGCTGGTGGCTGTTTCGAACTACGAACCCGGCGGGGTGCGCGTGTTTGATGCGGATACGCTGGAAATGGTCGCGGATATTCCTACCGACAGCAAAACCATCGGTCTGGTCGATGCACCCGGTCGCCGGTTCGTGTTCACCATGTGGGATACGGGCGAAACATGGATCGCCGATTTTTCAAAGGGCGACCCCGAGATCACCAAGATCCCCGACATGGGAAAAAACCCCTATGACGCGCTGATCACAGCCAATGGCCGCACCTATATCACCGGCCTGTTTGGCGAAGATGGCCTGACCGCACTGGACCTCTGGGCCGAGACACCCGAACCCATCCGCGTGCTGCCCAACTACGGGCGCGGTCAGGAGGAGATGCCCGTTTACAAGATGCCCCATCTGGAAGGCTGGGCACTGACCGGGCGCGAGTTTGTTCTGCCCGCCGTTGGCCATCATGAGGTGCTTTGGATCGACGCCGATACATTGACCGAAACCGGGCGCACCAAAACCCATGGCCAGCCCGTCTTTGCCATGGCGCGGCCCGACGGGAGGCAGGTTTGGGTGAACTTCGCCCACCCGCTGAACGATACGATTCAAGTGATCGACAGCGTCAGCAAAGAGATCATCCACGAGTTCAAACCGGGCCCAGCGGTGCTGCATATGGAATTCACGCCGCGCGGGCATGAGGTTTGGATCAGCGTGCGCGACGCCAACAAGGTCATGGTCTACGACACGCACAGCCTCGAAAAACTGCGCGAGATTGATGCAGATAGCCCGTCCGGCATCTTCTTCACCGCCCGCGCGCACAGAACGGGGCTGTGACAGATGCAACATGTTACGGACCCGATTGACCGCCGTCTGTTGGACGAGTTCCAGCGCGATTTTCCCGTCACTGAACGCCCGTTTCAGGTGTTGGGCGAAGCACTTGGTCTGGACGAGGCCGAGGTTATTCAACGCCTGTCCCGAATGCGTGCCACCGGCCGCATCACACGGGTTGGCGCTACAATCACGCCCGGTGCGGTGACGGCCAGCACCCTGGCTGCCGTGTCCGTTCAAGAAGATCGGCTGGAAGAGGTCGCAGCGCTGATCGATGCCGAACCTGGCGTGAACCACAATTATCAGCGCGAAGATGCCTGGAACCTTTGGTTTGTCGCCACTGGGCCGGACCGGGCGCATGTCAACGACACCCTCGCACGGATCAGCCGATCGACCGGATTGCGGGTCTTGGATTTGCGACTGGTGCGGCCGTTCAACGTGGACCTTGGGTTTCGCATGACAGCAGGGGCAAAAAACGTTCCCAACGCTCGAAAAATTGACGCTTCGGCCATGCGAGATGGTGATCGGTGCCTGCTTCAGACACTGAGCTCGGGATTGTCTCTGGTCACGGAGCCCTTCGCGGCCTTGGCCCGTTCGCTGAACAGGAACGTGGATGACGTGATGGCGCGGGTCGTTGATTTGCACGCCGCGGGGATCATCTCGCGGCTTGGCGTCATCGTGCGTCACCGGGCGCTTGGTTGGTCGGCCAATGCGATGGTGGTCTGGGACATGCCTGCGGCACAGATCGACACTGCCGGTCCCGCTTTGGCCGCCTATCCCGGAGTGACCCTGTGTTACGAGCG
This sequence comes from Ruegeria sp. E8, assembly GCF_056533985.1. Taxonomy (NCBI): domain Bacteria; kingdom Pseudomonadati; phylum Pseudomonadota; class Alphaproteobacteria; order Rhodobacterales; family Roseobacteraceae; genus Ruegeria; species Ruegeria sp. E8. The sequence goes on along the minus strand of NZ_JBQFOY010000014.1, from coordinate 49,832 downwards.
CAATCCTGTTCCTGATGTCTGGCCGTACCGCCTCTATTCCATGATCCATGCCCGCTCGCGCAGCGAAGCGCTTGAGGTTTTGGCCCGCGCTCGCGCCTTGCCAGAACTGTTTGGAGCCCAGCACAAGGTCCTGTTCTCGACCCGCTGCTTCAAACAAACCGGCGCGCTGATCCAGACAAAGGAGGCCGCGGCATGACGCTTGACGCAATTGACCGGGCAATTCTGAACCGGATACAGGACGATCTGCCGCTGTCTTCGCGCCCCTATGCCGTTGTGGCCGAAGAACTGGGCTTGCCCGAAGCCGATTTACTGGCGCGCCTGGCGCGCATGAAGGAAGATCGCGTCCTCACGCGCTTCGGCCCGTTTTTCGATGCGGCGGCAATGGGCGGCGCGTTTTGCCTTTGCGCCATGGCCGTTTCCCCCGAAAAATTCGAGACCGTCCTGACCAAAGTCAATGCACACCGCGAGGTGGCCCATAATTATGAACGCACGCACCGGCTGAACATGTGGTTCGTGCTGGCCACCGAAACGCCCGAGGGGATCGAGGCCGCCGCCGATGCGATCGAACGGGAAACGGGGATAGCGGTTCTCCGTTTCCCCAAACTGCAGGAATTCTTTATCGGCTTCCGGGTGGCGGCATGATCGACGCGAAAGACAGAGAGATTATCGAGGCATTGCAATGTGGCCTGCCGCTTGTGCCCGAACCTTATGCACAGGTAGCGAACAGCCTCGGCATCGACGAAGACGCGCTGTTGTACCGGCTGGCCGAGATGAAATCACGGGGTGTGATCCGTCGCGTCGCCGCCGCACCCAACCACTACAAGCTGGGCATGACCTCGAACGGGATGACCGTCTGGGATGTAGAGGACAGCCTGATTACCGAAATGGGTACTCAGATAGGCCAGTTGCCGTTTGTCACCCATTGCTATGAACGCCCCCGCGCCCTGCCCGGTTGGCCCTATAACCTGTTTGCAATGGTTCATGGCGCAGACCGGGCCGAGGTCGAAGAGAAGCGCGCCGAAATTGCCGCCATTCTGGGCGATGCCTGCCGGGCCAACGACATCCTCTATTCAACGCGCATCCTGAAAAAGACAGGCCTGCGCCTGAAACAGAAAGGCTGAGACAATGTTCCGCCTGACCGAATACATGCATCAACTGGTCAAACCGACCCCGGTGCGCAAACGCCGCCCGGGACCGGTGAAACCAGTGGTAATCTGGAACCTGACCCGGCGCTGCAATCTGAAATGCCGCCATTGTTACACCGTCTCGGCGGATGTGGCGTTCCCGGGCGAGCTCAGTCATGAGCAAGCCATGGTAACCCTTGAGGATCTTGGCCAGTTTCGCGTCCCGGCCTTGATCCTCTCGGGTGGGGAGCCGCTGGACCGATTCGATTTCTTTGACATCGCCAAACGCGCGCGTGCGTTGGTGCCGATGCTGGCGCTGTCGACCAATGGTACGCGGATTTACGACGAAACCGCCGACAAGATTGCCGATATAGGATTTAACTATGTCGGCATCTCGCTGGACGGGATCGGAGCCACCAATGACTGGTTCCGCGGGGTTGAGGGCGCTTTTGCCGACGCTTTGCGCGGCGTGCGCGAATGTAAGAAACGCGGCATTAAGGTGGGTTTGCGGTTCTGTCTGACCGAAGGCACGCAGCATCACCTGCCCGACCTGCTGAAACTGTGTGATGATGAGGGCGTCGACAAGTTCTACCTGTCTCACCTCGTTTATGCCGGACGCGGCGATAAGAACCGGGGCGAGGACGCTGAACACCTGCGGACGCGCAAAGGCCTAGACCTGCTGCTGGAGCGCGCATGGGAAGCTGCGTCGGGGGGGCGTCCGCTGGATATCGTAACTGGCAACAACGATGCTGATGCTGGATACTTCCTCAATTGGGTGCGAGCGCATTTCGATGAGGCTAAAGTGGCCCATGTGCGGGAACATCTGGCCGCATGGGGCGGCAACTCCAGCGGGTTGGGTGTGGCCAATATCGACAATCTGGGCCGGGTGCATCCCGACACCTATTGGTCCGATTACACGGTCGGCAATGTGAAAACCCAGGCGTTCTCGGACCTGTGGACCAGCGATGATCCGATGCTGGCCATGTTGCGCACCCGCCCACGCCCGTTGAAGGGGCGCTGCGGTGCGTGTCAGTTGAATGATGTCTGCGGTGGCAACACTCGTATCAGGGCCTTGCAGCTGACCGGCGATCCCTGGGCCGAAGATCCGGCCTGTTATCTGTCAAACCAAGAAATAGGTGTCGAGGATGCGGGCGAACGTCTGCAAGTCACGCCGTTCCGAGGGAAACGTCATGATCCGGCACATCAGTTCTTTTGACACTGTTCACTCAGACCCTTCTACCGACGCGCGGGCGGTGCCTGCGGGAGCCTCCGGCGGGAGTATTTTGAAAAAGATGAAGATCGGTGGGCTTGCCTGCATTCTGACCGTAGGCGCTGCTTGGGCGGATGCGCCTTCGGACTATGCTGAACATTGCGCCTCGTGCCACGGAGAGAACCGTCTGGGCGGCGTGGGGCCGGCTCTGATCCCCGAGACGTTAAAACGCATGCGCGGGCCGCGTGTGGCCGCCGTGATTGCCGAGGGGCGCGCGGCTACGCAAATGCCTGCTTTTTCACATGAACTAGACACTTTGCAGATCGAGGAACTGGCGGGTTGGCTGAAATCTCCGTTGGAAAGTGATCCCGAATGGGGCGAGTCCGATATCACGGCCAGTCGTACTCTCGACGCGGAGTATGTCGCGGTTGACGCTCCTGTTTGGGACAGCGATCCGATGAACATCACGCTGGTGGTTGAGACCGGTGACCACCATGTCAGCGTTCTGGATGGTGACACGTTCGAGGTTCTGGACCGGTTCGAAACCCCATTTGCCGTCCACGGCGGACCGAAATTCAGCCCTGATGGCCGCTATGTCTTCATCATGTCCCGCGATGGATGGGTCCAAAAATACGACATATGGGCGTTGAAACAGGTGGGCCGTGTGCGGGCCGGCCTCAACAGCCGCAACATCGCCATGTCGGGTGATGGCAAGTTGGTGGCGGTGGCGAATTACCTGCCCAACAGCCTGACCCTGCTGTCGACCGAAGACCTGTCCGTGGCCAAGGTCATCGACATCAAGAGCAAGAAGGGAAAGCCAAGCCGCGTTTCCGCTGTGTATCAGGCACCTCCGCGTGAAAGCTTTGTTCTGGCGCTGAAAGACGTGCCCGAGATTTGGGAAGTCTTCTATGGTGCCAATCCGCCGCAATTCGGGTTGGGGCACGATTTCCGCATCGAGGGGCAGTTCAAGAACCCTGACCCTTTCCCCGTACGCAAGATCACCACGCCCGACTACCTGGACGATTTCTTTTTCGACCAGAGCTATGAATACGTCATGGGCGCGTCCCGCGATGGTAAGGGCGGTCAAGTGATCGACCTTGTGATTGGCCACAAAGTGGCCGATCTGGACCTGCCGGGTATGCCGCATCTGGGGTCGGGCATCACGTGGCGGTATGACGATACCACCGTGATGGCCACGCCCCATTTGACCGATGGTACAGTGTCGGTGATCGATATGGAAACATGGGAAACGGTCAAGCGGATCAAGACCGAAGGACCCGGTTTCTTCATGCGCAGCCATGAAAACTCGCCTTATGTCTGGGCCGATGTTTTCTTTGGTCCCAACAAGGACGCGATGCATGTGATCGACAAGCAAAGCCTTGAAATTGTAGAGACTTTGCGCCCTGCGCCGGGTAAAACCGTGGCACATGTGGAGTTCACCAAGGATGGTAGCCATGCGTTGGTTTCGATCTGGGAAGATGACGGCGCGGTGATCGTCTATGACGCGCAGACTCTGGAAGAGGTCCGCCGCCTGCCGATGCGCAAACCTTCGGGGAAATACAATGTCTGGAACAAAATCACCTTCTCGGAAGGCACCAGCCACTGACGGCAAATGGCCGGTTTGGAAGCTGGCCATTCTGCTCTATCCGGCCGCGGCACTGACCGTGGCCATCAACCTGTTTTTACTGGGTTTAATTTCGCACAGTATTGGGTTCGGAGCGATTGAACCTGTTCCCGCACTTCTGTGGTCCATCCCATTGGGCATTCCGGCGACATGGCTGGCAGGGCGCTGGGTGCGTGGATTGATGGACGAGGCAGACGGCTGAACGAAAAACCGGCCTGCCTGACCAAAGTCAAGTATCGGAAAGAGAGAATCCCATACGGTTCCGTAAAGACTACCGAGTTGGATTCTCCATGTCCGCCTATCACTTTCGCCACATCCTTCCTGACCGCGCCTTGCGTGCGGCATGTGGATTGGCGGGCATATTCCTTTTGTTGTTGCAACTGCTTGGTCCGGTGCTGGCGAGTCCTGGACAAAGCATGTGGGTGGAGATCTGCTCGGAGGCAGGCGCGGTATGGGTTGAGGTGGACTTTGAGGAGGAAAACACCGATCCAACCGTGCCCTGCCCGGAATGTGCCGATTGCGTGCTTTGCGCGGTGACAACTGCAGCCCCGCTGCCCGACCTGCCATTGCTGACACAAACCGGAAATGTACAGTTTGTACCCGCAGCAATCAGCGACCTGTGCATTTTGTACAACTCGAAGCAACTGTGGCCCGAAACCCGAGGCCCCCCGTTCGCGACCCAAGAAAAATCTGAACGCGCCCTGCGCGCGTCCGTGGCGTCCATCCCAAGTATCGGAGGTGCGCCGTGGTCGTAAGTCGCGCAATCCATTCTCTGCTGGCCCTTGCCCTGTCCTGCCTGATGGCGATCAGTGCCCATGCTGACAGCCTCGCCAGCTTCCTGCCTGAAATCGAACCCTCGGATCTGGCCCCCGGCGCCGATGCCTTTGGACCGGTCCGCGATGACGTCCCTGTTGCACCCGTCCTCAACGGTAGCGAAACCGTTGCTTGGGCTTTTCTGACCTCTGATTTTGTCGGGACCACAGGCTATTCCGGTAAACCCATCCATGTGGTTGCTGCGATTGATGACGATGCGGTGCTGACCGGTGTGCAACTGGTCAAACACTCGGAACCTATCGTTCTGATCGGCATCCCCAATTCGCGCATGGTCGAGCTGACTGAGGGCTATGCCGGGCTGGATCTGAAACGCGAGGCCGAAACCGGCGGTGAGGGGCATGACCTCGACATCATCTCGGGTGCGACGGTGACGATCATGGTGATCGATGACAGCCTTGTTCGCGGCGGCATCAAGGTGGCGCGGGCGCTGGGGCTGGGCGGGCTGTCTCCGGTACAGGCCGATGGGCCGAAGCGCGACGTCGATATGGCGCAGGACGCGGTTTATGACTGGACCACATTGTCTGGCGATGGATCGGTGCGGCGGCTGACACTGGATATCGGTCAGGTCAACGCGGCGTTCGAAGCCACCGGCGATCAGCGCGCCACCAAGCGCCCTGAGCCGGGTGAGCCGGATGACACCTTTATCGACATGCACATGGCGCTGGTTTCGGTCCCCTCGATCGGCAAATCGCTGCTGGGTGAGGCCGAATATCAGAATCTGGTGGATTGGCTGGACGAAGGCGAGCAGGCCATTCTGGTGCTGGGGCGCGGGGCCTACAGCTTCAAAGGCTCGGGCTATGTCCGGGGTGGCATTTTCGACCGGATTCAGCTGATCCAGGGCGACAGTTCCGTGCGGTTCTTTGACAAGCAACAGCGCCGTTTGGGCACGGTTGCCGCGCCGGACGCGCCCAGTTTCACAGAGCTGGACATCTTCAAAATCCCGGCCGATGCCGAGTTCGACCCGGCCGAGCCCTTCCGCCTGCAACTGCTTGTGCAGCGCGCCGTTGGTGCGGTTGAGAAAACCTTTCTAACCTTCGATCTGGGTTACAAACTGCCGGAACATTACCTGCTGCCGGTCGTCGCCCCGGCAGTCGTGGATGACGCCACCAGCGAAGCCGCGGCCAAGGCCGCGCTGTGGCAGCGCATCTGGAAAGATCGCACCGTCGAAATAGGCGTCCTCGGCATCATGCTGCTGGTGCTGACGGCCACTTTCTTCTTCCAGTTCCACGCCACCATGAACGCACGGGTCTTCTATTGGTTCCGCATCGGGTTCCTGACCATGACGCTGTTCTTCATCGGCTGGTATGCAAATGCGCAGCTGAGCGTGGTGAACCTGATGGCTTTGGCGGGCAGCCTGCGGACCGGCTTTTCGTGGGATGCCTTCCTTCTTGACCCGCTGGTCTTTATCCAATGGTTTGCCGTCGCCGCCGCCCTGCTGTTCTGGGGCCGTGGGGCCTATTGCGGCTGGCTCTGCCCGTTCGGCGCGCTGCAAGAGCTGACCAACAAGATCGCACGCGCGCTGAAGGTGCCGCAATGGACCCTGCCCTGGGGTCTGAACGAGCGGCTTTGGCCCGCGAAATACATGATTTTCCTCGTGCTGTTCGGGATCAGCTTTGTGTCGATCCCGCTGGCCGAGAAATATGCCGAGATCGAGCCGTTCAAGACCGCGATCATTCTGAAATTCATGCGCGACTGGCCGTTTGTGGTATTTGCGCTGGCCTTGCTGGGGATCGGGCTGTTCATTGAACGCTTTTATTGCCGCTACCTTTGCCCGTTGGGCGGAGCGCTGGCGATCCCCGCCCGTATTCGCATGTTCGACTGGCTGCGCCGCTACCCCGATTGCGGCAGCCCCTGTCAGACCTGCGCCAACGAATGCCCCGTTCAGGCGATCCACCCAACCGGTGAGATCAATCCGAACGAGTGCGTCACCTGCCTGCATTGTCAGGTGCTTTACCAGTCCGAGGACAAATGTCCCGTCGTTATCCGCCAGTTGAAACGGCGGGCCAAGACAGGGGCGGTCAACCTCAAGACCCCCCTCGGGCAACCACCGGCGAACCATCCGAACGCCAAACCGCAATCCGTTTCCTAAAAAGGAGGAACGATCATGTCGGAACATGACAAGAAACTGAACATCACGCGCCGTGGGATGTTGGGGGCCACCGCCACCGGTGCGGTGATTGCCGGGACCGGGCTTGGCTCGACCCTGATGACCGCCCGCGAGGCCAGCGCTGCCGCAAACGCGCATCTGGAGCCCGGCGAATTGGACGAATATTACGGCTTCTGGTCTTCGGGTCAGACCGGTGAACTGCGCATTCTGGGTGTGCCTTCGATGCGCGAGCTCATGCGCGTGCCTGTGTTCAACCGTTGCTCGGCCACCGGTTGGGGCCAGACCAACGAGTCGCTGAAGATTCTGACCGAAGGCCTGCTGCCTGAAACCAAAGAGTTCCTGGCCGCAAATGGCAAGGTCACCTATGACAATGGCGACCTGCACCACCCGCATATGTCCTTCACCGATGGCACCTATGACGGTCGCTTTCTGTTCATGAACGACAAGGCCAACACCCGCGTGGCCCGTGTGCGCTGTGACGTGATGAAATGCGACAAGATCATCGAGATCCCGAACGCGCATGACATCCACGGCCTGCGTCCGCAGAAATACCCGCGCACCGGCTATATCTTCGCCAATGGCGAACACGAGGCACCGCTGGTCAATGATGGTGAGATCCTCGACGATCCGTCGCAATACGTGAACATCTTCACCGCCATCGACGGTGACACGATGGAGATCGCGTGGCAGGTGATGGTCTCGGGCAACCTCGACAACACCGACTGTGACTATCAGGGCAAATACGCATTCTCGACCTCGTACAACTCGGAAATGGGTATGAACCTGGCCGAGATGACCGAGAACGAACTGGACCATGTGGTCGTGTTCAACCTGAAAGGCATTGAGGACGCGATTGCTGCGGGCAACTATCAGGAACTGAACGGCGTCAAAGTCGTGGACGGGCGCAAAGAGGCCGGTGGCAACCTGACCCGCTATATCCCGATCCCGAACTCGCCGCACGGTGTGAACGCCGCGCCCGACAAGAAGCACATCATGATCAACGGCAAGCTGTCTCCGACCGTGTCTGTGATCGATGTCGAGAAGGTCGATGCGCTGTTTGCCGACAACGCTGATCCACGCTCGGCCATCGTGGCGGAACCGCAGCTGGGTCTTGGCCCGCTTCACACAGCGTTCGATGGTAAAGGCAATGCCTACACCACGCTGTTCCTGGACAGCCAGGTAGTGAAATGGGACATCACCAAAGCGATTGAGGCTTATGGTGGTGCCGACGTTGATCCGATCCTTGACAAGGTGGACGTTCAGTATCAGCCGGGCCACAACTCGACCTCGATGGGCGAGACCGCCGAGGCTGACGGCAAGTGGCTGATTTCGATGAACAAGTTCTCGAAAGACCGCTTCCTGAACGTTGGTCCGCTGAAGCCCGAAAACGAGCAGCTGATCGACATCTCGGGCGACAAGATGAAGGTGGTTCACGACGGCCCGACCTTTGCGGAGCCGCACGACTCGATCCTTGTGCACCGGTCCAAGGTGAACCCGGTCAATGTCTGGGATCGCAATGACCCGATGTGGGAAGATGCCCGCAAGCAGGCAGAGGCCGACGGTGTCGATCTGGACTATGGGGCGGATGAGCCGATCCGGGATGGCAACAAAGTGCGGGTCTACATGACCTCGGTCGCGCCTGTGTTCAGCATGGAGAAGTTCACCGTCAAACAAGGCGATGAAGTCACTGTCTATGTCACCAACCTGGATGATGTGGATGACGTGACCCACGGCTTCTGCCTGTCAAACTTCGGCGTTGCGATGGAGGTTGCACCGCAGGCCACTGCCTCGGTCACTTTCATCGCCGACCGTCCGGGCGTGCACTGGTTCTATTGCCAGTGGTTCTGCCACGCGCTGCACATGGAAATGCGCGGCCGGATGTTTGTTGAGCCGCGGAGCGCGTAAAATGCGTTGGCCCCTGCTCATATCGCTCCTGCTCGGCTCGCCCCTTTGGGCGGCGGACTGGGATGTGCCCAACCGGGCGGGGGCCATCAATGAAATACTGGCGCAGGCGGCGGATGGAGACACCCTCCGCCTGAGCCCCGGCGTTTACTTTGAAACGCTGGTTCTGGACCGGCCCGTTACCCTCGACGGGCTGGGACGGGCCACCATCGACGGACAAGGCCAAGGCAGCGTCATCACGGTGACCGGGCCGGGCGTGACAGTGCGCGGGTTGACGGTGATTGGCTCGGGTTCCAGCCATGACGGGATCGACAGCGGCATCCAGCTGACCAAGACGGCGCACGCGCCGGTGGTCGTGGATAACGTGCTGCTGGGCAATCTCTACGGTATCGACATCCACGGGGCCAAAGACAGCATCGTACGCCGCAACCGGATCGAAGGGCGTCAGGACCGCCACATGAACGCACGCGGCAATGGTGTCTATGTCTGGAACGCGCCGGGTGCGGTGGTTGAAGACAATGACATAAGGTTCGGACGCGACGGGATTTTTGTGAACTCGTCGAAAAAGAACACCTTCACCGGTAACTTGTTCCGCGATCTGCGCTTTGCGGTGCATTACATGTATGCAGATGACTCGGTCGTCAGCGACAATGTCTCAATCGGCAACGATCTGGGCTATGCAGTGATGTTCACGACGAATGTGACCGTGGCCAACAATGTCTCGATCAGTGATCGCGAACATGGCGTGATGCTGAACTATGCCAACAAAAGCACCATCACCGGCAACGTGGTGAAAGGTGCCAAGGAAAAATGCACCTTTCTCTATAACTCGAACAAGAACGAATTCACCGACAACTGGTTCCAGGGATGCGGCATCGGCATCCACTTTACCGCCGGGTCCGAGCGCAACCGGATCGTCGGCAACGCCTTTGTCGGCAACCGGACCCAGGTGAAATATGTCTCGACCAAATGGGTCGAGTGGTCAGAAGACGGGCGCGGCAATTACTGGTCCGACTTTGCCGCCTTTGATGTGGATGGCAACGGCATCGCCGATGCCCCCTATCGCCCCAACGACTCGATGGACCACGTGCTGTGGACCCAACCCGCAGCCAAATTGCTGCTCGGCTCTCCTGCCGTGCAGCTGGTGCGCTGGTCGCAATCGGCCTTCCCGGCGCTGTTGCCGGGGGGCGTGATGGACAGCAACCCATTGATGCAAGCCCCTGAACCCCCAGCAATGAAAAAGGTGCCTCATGACGGATAAGGCCCTGTCTATCGACAATGTCTGCAAGGACCGAGGGAAAACCTGCGTTCTTGACGATATCACCCTATCCCTTGCCCCCGGACAGCGCGTCGCGCTGCTGGGCCATAACGGCGCGGGCAAGTCGACCCTGATCAAATCCATCCTCGGCCTGACGCCGATCCATGGCGGCGCCATTCGGATCGGGGACGCCACCCCCGGCAGCGCGCAAGCGCGGCGGGAAACGGCTTATCTGCCCGAAGCGGTGTCCTTCCATCCCGCGTTGACCGGGCGCGAGCAACTGACCCTGTTTGCGCAGCTTTCGGGCGCAAAGGCCGACGTGCCCGGCCTGTTGGAGCGGGTCGGCTTGAGCGACGCTTTGGACCGTCGGATCGGCACCTATTCCAAAGGGATGCGGCAACGTCTGGGTCTGGCGCAGGTGCTGCTGGGTCAGCCGAAAGTGGCGCTGTTGGACGAACCGACAAGCGGGTTGGATCCGATTTCGCGGCAGGATCTCTATGCCATCATTGACGAGCTTGCCGCTCAGGGTACCGCCGTTCTGATCGCGTCTCATGCCTTGACCGAGGTCGAGGCCCGCACCGACCGCATTGCCATCATGCGCAAGGGTCGGATGGTGGCTGATGACACGCTGACCAACCTGTCGGCGCTGGCCGGTCTGCCGATCCGCCTGAAAGTGCGCGCCAGTGCCAACGCTGACGCCTTGGCCGCCGAACTGGGTGGCAGCCGGATCAACGGGGCGTCGGTCGAGCTGCTCTGCACCCCTGAAGACAAGATGGAGGCCCTGCGCCGGATCGCTGGCATGGGCGACGCGGTGGCGGATGTGGAGATGACGCCACCCAAGCTGGAAGACCTTTATCGCCACTATGCTCAGGAGGAGATGCAATGACCCGCTTCCTCGTCATCACCCGCACCGAAATGCTGATCCTGCGCCGCAACCGATGGCTGCTGGTCGCGACGCTGATCATGGTGCTGTTCGCTCTGGCGCTGACCTTTGCAGGCAGTACGCCAACCGGCACGCTGGGGGTCGATATGCTGACCGTTTCGGTGGCCTCGATGACCACGCTGTCGGTCTATCTTGCGCCCCTGCTGGCGCTGATGATTGCCTTTGACGCCATTGCAGGCGATGTGGATCGCGGTAGCCTGTCACTGCTGCTGTCTTACCCGGCGGGGCGCGGTGAAATCCTGCTGGGCAAATTCACCGCCCATCTGGCCGCTTTGGCCTTCGCTATGACCGTCGGTTTCGGTATCGCAGGCGCAGTGGCAGCGTTCTTTGGCGGCGCGGGGCCGGACAGCCTGATGGCGCTGACGCGCCTTATCCTCACATCCATCCTGCTGGGCGCTGTCTTTCTGGCGCTGGGATACCTGCTGTCCGCCCTGGCAAAGGGGGCTACGGCGGCGGCGGGTCTGTCGGCCGGGCTCTGGCTGGTTTTTGTCGTCCTCTATGATCTGGGCCTGTTGGGGGCCGTCGTCATGGACAAGGGCGGCAGCTTCACCCAATCCGTCTTTCCATGGGTGATGGTGGCCAACCCGGCCGACGCATTCCGACTGTGGAACATCGCCGCAACCGAAGGCGTTGCGATGGCGTCCGGCATGACCGGGGCGGCGCAGGCCCTGCCCGTCTGGGCCGCGCCTGCATCGCTGCTGATCTGGCCCTTGCTGGCTTTCGCCCTCGCCCGCCTCGCTTTCCGGAGGGTTGAACCATGAAACACCTTGCTCTGATCGCCTTGGTCGCGCTGGCGGCCTGCAAGGAAGAGGTGGCCGAGGCCCCCGACCCGGTCGATTTGACTCCCGATGCGCTGAGCTATTTCTGCCAGATGAACATCGCCGAACATGGCGGGCCAAAGGGCCAGATCCATCTTGAGGGTTATCCCGCGCCGCTGTTCTTTGCCCAGGTGCGCGACATGGTGGCATACCTCAAAAGCCCGGAGCGCGATGCGGATATCACTGCCGTTTATGTCAGCGATATGGGTATTGCGCCAAGCTGGCGACAGCCGGGGATTTCGAACTGGATCGCGGCTGAGGGCGCGACCTTTGTCGTTGGGGCTAATGTGGCCGGAGGTATGGGCGCGCGCGAAGTCGTACCCTTTGCGGACCCCGCCGCCGCCCAGACGTTCATTGATATCTACGGCGGGGCCGCGCTGAGTTTGCCGGACATCCCGGATACCGAAGTACTTGGCCCCGTCGATCTTGATCTGCAGTTGGAGACCCCCGTATGACCGCCCTGTCCCGCCGCAGATTTTTGATCATCTCAGCCGCTTGCGCTGCGGCTGTCCCGGCATCTGCCTCTGACGCGCGGTGGCACGGCACGGCACTGGGGGCCGCCGCAAGCCTGAGGCTGGTCGGGCTGACAGATGCCGACGCGGCACCGATCATCGCGGCCGTTGAGGCAGAGGTTACGCGGCTGGAGGACATTTTCAGCCTGTACCGCCCTCAGTCGCAGCTCAGCCGATTGAATCGCGACGGTGTTCTGGCAGCTCCGGCCCCGGAATTGTTGTCCGTCTTGAGCCTGTGTTCGGCTCTGCACCAGGCCTCGGACGGTGCGTTTGATCCGAGCATTCAACCCTTGTGGTCCGCGCTGGCGACAGGGGCACGTCCTGAAGAATTGGTTGAAGTTCGGCAGGTAATAGGCTGGCAACACGTGTCTTTTGACACTTCTACTGTGTGTCTGCCGCTGCCCGGCCGGTCGGCGCTGACGTTGAACGGTATTGCGCAGGGTGCGATCACCGATCGGATCGCCGCGTTGCTGCGCGGCTTTGGACTGCGGGATGTTCTGGTCGATATGGGAGAGATCGCCGCTTTGGGTGCGCGGGGCGATGGCACGCCTTGGAAGGTTGGGTTAGCGTTGCCGGATCAGAGTGTTCTGAAGCGCGTCGCGCTAAGCGACCGGGCCGTTGCGACTTCGTCTTCGTTTGGTACTCAGGTGGGCCATGGCTTTGGGCACATCATGACCCCGGACGGGCCTGCAAGCCAGGCCAGAACGGTTTCTGTTTCTGCCCCGGAAGCGGCAGTGGCCGATGGGTTGTCTACAGCGCTTTGCGCTGCACCCGCCGATACATCCGATGACATCGCGCGACATTTTCCTGAGGCTCGGATCGAGGTGAGCGTCTAGCGCAGGATCACAATTCCAGAGCTGATCAACAAAAATTCTCAAAAACATGATATAGGTCAAATTGTGCACTGTTCCGGACCGCTAGGAAGGAAGGACGCGAACCTATCAATCTAAATCCGAGTCGCCAGCAATGAGCCAGATGACGAGCAGACGCGCTTTTCTGAGCGCGCGTATCCTGCGGGAAGATCGTGATGCGATCCGACCGCCTGGCGCAGCCGTGTCGGGCTTTGCAGATCTGTGCACCCGGTGCGAGGATTGCGCCAGCGCCTGCCCCGAAGAAATCGTCACATTCGACGACAGCGGTTTTCCCGTTTTGGACCTTTCCGCAGGCGGTTGCACAATGTGTGGCGACTGTGCGGAAGCCTGTCCAACTCCGGCGTTGCTGCCCGAGCGCGTAGAGGATTGGCCGTGGCGCGCCCGCATCGATGCTGCAAGCTGCCTGTCGATGAACGGGGTGAGCTGCCGCCTGTGTCAGGACAATTGCGAGCAGGATGCCATCCGTTTCCGCCTGCAACTGGGCGGGCGGGCAGAACCTGCGCTTGAAACTGAAACCTGCATCGGATGCGGCAGTTGTTCTGCTGCCTGCCCCGCCGGGGCCATCGCGATGCACCGCCCCACCCCACAACACCCGGAGGTGACCCAATGAATATCTGTGGCTGTCTCGTCCACATCGCCCCCGATCACACCGACGCCGCGCGTGCGGCGATGGCCGGCACCCAAGGCGTCGAGCTTCATGCCGAAGCCGAGGATGGCCGGTTTGTGGTGGTTGTCGAGGATACCGCCGACCGGCTGGCCTCGGAAACCATCATGGATCTGCACCAGATCCCCGGCGTGATCTCACTGTCACTGACTTATCACCATTTCGAAGATCCCGCGGAGGCTTCTCCGCGTCCTGATGCTCCAAGCCAACCGTCCAGCAGGAGGCCCATGCAATGACCATCTCTGAATCCCGTCGTACATTCCTGAAAGCGTCCGCAGCGGCAGCCACTGCCTCGGCTGCGGGCATTCCCATGGCCGCAGGTCAGGCCAATGCGCAGACCGATGCGCCCGATATCCGCTGGGATAAGGCCGCCTGCCGGTTCTGCGGTACAGGCTGTTCCGTTCTGGTCGGCACCAAAGATGGCCGCGTCGTGGCCACACAGGGCGACCCGGACGCGCCGGTGAACCGGGGCCTGAACTGCATCAAGGGCTATTTCCTGTCCAAGATCATGTATGGCAAGGACCGTCTAACCACACCCCTGCTGCGTAAGACCAATGGCGAATACGACAAGAACGGTGAGTTCGAGCCGGTCAGCTGGGACGAAGCCTTCGACGTCATGGCGGCCAAGTGGAAAGAGGCCCTGGCCAAGAAAGGCCCGACCAGCGTGGGCATGTTCGGTTCGGGCCAATGGACCGTCTGGGAAGGCTATGCGGCGTCAAAGCTGATGAAGGCGGGTTTCCGGTCGAACAATATCGACCCCAACGCGCGGCACTGCATGGCCTCGGCCGTTGTGGGTTTCATGCGCACCTTCGGCATCGATGAACCGATGGGCTGCTATGACGATCTGGAGCACGCGGATACCTTCGTGCTGTGGGGTTCGAACATGGCCGAGATGCACCCGATCCTGTGGTCGCGCCTGACGGATACGCGCCTGACCAAACCGGGCTGCGAGGTTCATGTGCTGTCCACTTTCGAACATCGATCATTCGAACTGGCGGACAACGGTATCGTGTTCGCGCCGCAAACCGATCTGGCGATCCTGAACTATATCGCCAATTACATCATCCAGAACGGCGCGGTGAACGAATACTTCGTGCGAAACCACGTCAATATCACCAAAACCGCAACGGATATCGGTTATGGCCTGCGCGAAACCAACGCGTTGCAGCAGGAAGCCGCAAACCCCAACTCGGGTAAGCTGGAATCCATCAGTTTCGAGGAATACGCAGAGGCGGTCGCGCCCTACACGCTGGAGTACACTTCCGAGCTGTCCGGTGTTCCCGCCGACAAGCTGGAGAAACTGGCGCAGCAATATGCAGACCCGACACGCAAGGTCATGAGCCTGTGGACCATGGGCTTCAACCAGCACACCCGCGGATCCTGGGTGAACTCACTGATGTACAACGTGCACCTGCTGGTGGGTAAGATCTCGGAACCCGGTAACTCGCCCTTCTCGCTGACCGGTCAGCCGTCGGCCTGTGGCACCGCGCGTGAGGTTGGCACCTTTGCCCACCGCCTGCCTGCCGACATGGTCGTCGCGAATGACGAGCACCGGAAGATTTGCGAGACCGCGTGGAACATCCCGGAAGGGACCATCCCGCCCAAGCCCGGTTTCCACGCCGTGCTGCAGCACCGCAAGCTTAAGGATGGCGAACTGAACGCCTATTGGGTGCAGTGCAACAACAACATGCAGGCCGCGCCCAACATCAACGAGGAAGGCTATCCCGGCTATCGCAATCCGGAAAACTTTATCACGGTGTCCGATCCCTATCCGACGGTAACTGCCGTGTCTGCCGACCTGATCCTGCCCACCGCAATGTGGGTCGAAAAGGAAGGCGCCTATGGTAACGCCGAACGCCGCACCCAATTCTGGCGTCAGCAGGTTCAGGCACCGGGCGAGGCGAAATCCGACCTGTGGCAACTGATGGAATTCTCGAAACGCTTCACAGTCGAAGAGGTCTGGGGAGAAGAGCTGCTGGCCAAGATGCCCGAGCATCGCGGCAAGACCATGTATGATGTGCTTTACGCCAACGGCAAGGTAGACCAGTTTCCGCTGTCCGAAACCGCCGAAGGGTTCCACAACGACGATGCCGAGCATTTCGGTTACTACGTGCAGAAAGGTCTGTTCGAGGAATATGCCGAGTTCGGGCGCGGCCACGCGCATGACCTTGCACCGTTCGACATGTACCATCAGGCGCGCGGCATGCGTTGGCCGGTCGTGGATGGCAAGGAAACGCTCTATCGTTTCCGCGAAGGCTATGATCCCTATGTGCCCGAAGGCGCGGATGTGAAGTTCTACGGTCACAAGGACGGCAAGGCCAAGATCATCTTTGCGCCTTATGAACCCGCCGCAGAAGAGCCGGATGAAGAATACGATCTGTGGCTGTCGACCGGTCGCGTGCTGGAGCACTGGCATTCGGGTTCGATGACCCGCCGGGTGCCGGAACTGCATCGTGCGTTCCCGTCGGCCGTCGTTTACATGCACCCGCAAGATGCCAAAGATCGCGGTTTGCGGCGCGGGCAGGAGATCGTGCTGTCCACCCGTCGCGGCGAAGTCACCAGCCGTGTCGAAACCCGCGGGCGGAACAAGGTGCCGCGCGGTCTGGTCTTCATGCCCTGGTTCGACGAGCATCAGCTGACCAACAAGCTGACGCTGGATGCAACCTGTCCGCTGTCGAAAGAGACCGATTACAAGAAATGCGCCTGCAAGGTCGAGCGCGCGTAACCGGCAAGGATCGCAAAGGTAGTCCCCATGTTGTCCCTTGTCGACAAACCCCTTTCGCCGCAGCGGCGCCGGTTCCTGCAGGACTCGGCGCGGGCGGCGGGCGGTTGCGTGGTCGCCGGATCGTTTCTGGCCTGGTTGGCCCGCGACGCCCGCGCCCTGCCCGCCGAGGCTTTGCGCCCGCCCGGCGCATTGCCGGAAAAGGAGTTTCTGTCGGCCTGCATCCGCTGTGGTTTATGCGTGCGGGACTGCCCCTACGATACCTTGAAACTGGCCGAGCTTGGCTCGGACGCGGTGGCAACGGGAACGCCCTATTTCACCGCGCGGGATGTTCCTTGTGAAATGTGCGACGACATTCCTTGTGTCGCTGCATGTCCGACCGGGGCATTGGACCCGGGGCTGGACAATATCGACGATGCCGAGATGGGTGTCGCGGTCTTGGTGGATCAGGAGAACTGCCTGAACTTCCTCGGCCTGCGCTGCGATGTCTGTTACCGCGTCTGCCCCGTCATTGACGAGGCGATCACGCTGGAGACCGCGCATAACACCCGGTCGGGCCATCACGCGTTGTTCCTTCCGACCGTCCACGCCGATCGCTGCACCGGTTGCGGCGTGTGCGAGAAAAGCTGTGTTCTGCCCGAGGCGGCCATCAAGGTCCTGCCGACCCGGCTGGCGCGCGGCAGTTCTGCGGAACATTACCGAAAAGGCTGGGAAGAAAAGGCTGCCAAGGGCGCGCCTGTGGTCGAGGGGATCATTGATCTGCCTGACCGCCTGCCCGGACCCGGCACCGACAATCTGGTCGCTCCGGGCGGGTTTGCGCCTGGATATGATCTGCCGGGGGTCGGTCAATGAGCGCCCGTACTCATATGCCTGTGGGTCAGGAAGCCGTTGATAACAAGGGCTGGTTTGGCGCCCATCGCTATCTGCTGTTGCGCCGGTCCAGTCAGGTGTTCTTTCTGGTGCTGTTTCTGCTGGGCCCTTGGTTCGGCATCTGGATTGTCGAGGGCACTCTGGCGGGGTCGCTAACGCTGGGCGTATTGCCTTTGACTGACCCGTTTATCCTGTTTCAGAGCTTTGTCGCAGGCCATTGGCCCGAAATGACAGCGCTTATTGGTGGGGTGATCGTTTTGGTGGTCTATGCGCTGATCGGCGGGCGGGTCTATTGCTCGTGGGTTTGTCCAATCAACCCGGTGACGGATGCGGCCAACTGGCTGCACCGCAAGCTGGACTTGCCAAAAGGATGGCAACCCAAGCGCAGCACGCGCCTGTGGATTCTGGCAACTGTCCTGCTGGTCTCGGGCCTGAGCGGTGTAATCGCGTGGGAGCTGATCAATCCGATCACCATGCTGCATCGCGGGCTGATCTTCGGTATGGGCTTTGTCTGGACCATGATCGCGGCAATCTTCGTCTTTGACGTTTTCGTCTCGCGCCACGGGTGGTGTGGCCATCTGTGCCCGGTCGGAGCGTTCTATGGCCTGATCGGGTCTAAAAGCCTGCTGCGGGTCAGCGCCACCAATCGCGCCGCCTGTGACGACTGCATGGATTGCTATGCGGTCTGCCCGGAAAATCAGGTGATCTCACCGGCGCTGAAAGGCAAGCCGGGAAACACACCACTGATCCTGTCACCCGACTGCACGAATTGCGGGCGCTGCATCGATGTCTGCGCGGTCGACGTCTTTAACTTTACTCACCGGTTTGACGACCATGTCGTCCAACCTTCCGATCCAGTTGCCGCGCCTGAGCCGCGCGCTGCCAGACCTATCTAGGGGAGTGCCAAGATGAAAAAAACAATCGTTACAGGCGGAATTGCCCTTCTACCCGTAGTGTTGCTGAGCGGATGGGCCCTTGCCCAGTCTGCTCAGGTCGAAACCCTGCGGGGCGCTGACGTAGACGAGTTGATCCCGCTGGATCAGATACACAAGAATGTCGAAGGACGAATGCAGCGCAATTATCGCCAACAGCCGCCGCTGATCCCGCATTCGATCGAGCAATACCAGATCGATGTGCGCACCAATCAGTGCCTGTCCTGCCATGACTGGTCCAAGGCTGGTGAGCGGAACGCGCCGACCCTGTCGATGACCCACTATCTGGATCGCGAAGGCCGTGAATTGGATCGCATTGCCGGGACCCGGTATTTCTGCAACCAATGCCACGTTCCGCAGGCGGATGCACCGCCGCTGGTCGACAACGTGTTCCAGCCCTCCACCGGCAACTGATCCAACACAAGACTGAAAGGAGCAGCGACATGGCAGACTCCCCCGAAAAACGCGGCTTTCTGGGTCGCCTGTGGAACGCGATCTGGACACCGGCGGTGATGTTCAGTTCGGGTTTTCTGATCCTTGCCGGCTTTCTGGCCGGTATCCTGTTCTGGGGTGGATTTCACTGGACCCTGGAACTGACCAACACCGAAGAGTTTTGCGTCTCGTGCCACACGATGGAAACCAATCTGGGCGAGTATCGTGAGACGATCCACTACAACAACCACTCCGGTGTCCGCGCAATCTGTTCTGACTGTCACGTCCCGGATGAGTGGAACCACAAGATCAAAGCCAAGATCATGGCCGTCAAGGATGTGTACCACGAGCTGGCGGGCACCATCAGCACGCCCGAGAAATACGAGGACCACCGTCTGGCGATGGCCTCTGCCGTGTGGAAAAAGATGAAAGCGTCTGACAGCCGCGAATGCCGCAACTGTCACAACTTCGACTACATGGACTTCACCATTCAGGAAACCCGCGCCGCGTCGGAACACCAGCGCGCCATCGACACCGGTATGACCTGCATCGACTGCCATCAGGGCATCGCGCACAGCCTGCCGCCGAACTATCTGGAAGAATACGAGAAGGTGACTGCGGGACTGGAAGGTGAGGTTCTGCAGGAACACGCGTCCGCTGCGGGGGATGATATCCGTGACTTCCTGAACAACAGCTCGAATTGATGAGGGGACGGAAATGCTAGAGATACTCGGAACCATTGGCGGCAACATCCTGAGCCTGCCCGGCATACTTGGGCTGGCCCTTGGCATGATGACCCGCAAACTGTGGCTGGGCGCGGCTCTGGGCGGTGCTGTCGGGGTTTTTGAGACGCTGGTTTTTGCTGGCTTCCGGTTCGCGCATGTGGAACCGCTTGAGCTGATGATCGCCATTGTGGTCGGCGTTTGTGCGGGCAGTCTGGGCACGGCCATCCGCCTTAAGGGTGCAACAGCCTGAAAACCGGCTGGCGGCTTTCAAGCTTAGTCATCAATGGGTAAGAACGATAAGGGGCCCGGATACGGGCCCTTTTTTCGCGGTACATTTGAGAGACGTGGCGTTGCTGGCCTTTGCTGATGCCATGCCCTGTCTACTGCTATGGCGATGTACGCTTTTAACGTTTTATCTTAGGCACCCGCGCCGCAGAGGCCAGCGCTATTTGCCAACGATTTCGATTGTGTAATCCCTCCGTGCCGCTGCGGGAGGCGGGGGAAAGGGGGCGGCTGTTCTGACTTGGGCCAAGGCCACCTGATCCAACCGCTTTGACCCGGAACTGCGTGCTACGCGGAGCGCTACCAGTTCTCCCTGATCCCCGATACGCAGGGAAATTAGAGATTTTCCGCGAATGTTGACGCTCTTGCGGCGCGCACGGGCGATCTTTCGTTTGACCAGCCCGGCATAGTTGCTGGCAGCGGCGCTTCCCTGCCCTTTGGTGGATCGTGTGGATTTCTTGGCTCCAGTTGCTCCGTCGGACTTCGTGCCGTCCGTCGAGCCTTTCTTCACCGTTTTCTGCGCGTTACCGGCCTTTGAAGGCGCTTGGTTATTCTTTTGCCGCCCGTCTTTGGTGTCGGTTTTGGCGGTGTCTTCCGGGCGCAACGCGGAAGACGGTTGGGTGTTCGGTTTCTGGACCTCGTGCGATGGACTGGTCTGCGCCGAGGGTAGAGCTTTGGACTGGTTCTGGGTTTGCGCAGGTCGGACCGCAGATTGCGTCTGCGGATTTGGAGCCGTGCTGGCGCTGACCGGGGTTGGCGGCACGGCCCGTTGTCGTTCGGATGCCGCAACAGCTGCTTTGCTTCCGGCCACATAATCCTTGAACGACGACCCAAGCGCGGCTGTCTTTGCTTCTCCGCCCCCTTCAATGCTGATCGTGTTTGCGGTCGGGGTCTCGTAAAGCGCCAGCCCGTGCGCCGAGGCCGCCAACAGAATGGCCATTGCGGCGGCCAAAGGGGATCGGGGGATCATTGCAGACCCCTTTCGGTGACGACAAAGACGCTTTTTGCACCCAGCTCGCGCAACGCGTCGCTGACCTGTTTCAGCCGGAGCGCGGGGGTTGATCGGTCGGGAACGATCCGCACCGTATCGATCGGCAGGTCGATTGAGGCGCGTTCCACATAGGCTTCGGCGCTGGTCAACTCGACGCCGCGATATTCCAATGTGCCGTCTGCAAGGATGACTAGCGCGTCCGGGGGTTCGCGCCCGTCAAGATCCCGAGTTTCGACCAGTTTCACGGCGTCGCTGAGCGGTGGGGCCAGGGTTCCGGCGATCATGAAGAAAACCAGCATCAGAAACACAACGTTGATCAGCGCGATCGTCGGCTCGCGGGTGGTTCTGGATTTTGGGCGCAGTGAAATCATCCGATGACCTGCGTGTTTAGCCGCTCAACCGCATGCAGGATGATGAGCAGGTCGATGAGTTGCTGTGACGAGGCATTCGGGCCAAGGCTGATCAATGCGGTTTCTTCCGACTTTCCTTCGAACAAGGGCGCTACGTCGTCCAAGGAAACGGGTGCCCCGTCGATCAGCAGACGATCCCGTTCGAGTTTCACAAACCGGATCGTCTGATCCGAGTTTGAACTTCCGCCAGCGGCCGCTGTGGCGAGTTCGATCTCGCCGAATTTTGAGAAGGTCGAGGTGAGCATGAAAAACAGTAACAGCAGAAAGATCACGTCGATCAGAGAGGTCATCGACAGTCGGCGGCGTCGCTTGTTGCGGGTTTCAACTGGCATGATCTCAGGCAGCGGCGGGCAAAGTACCAGACGCGGTGTCTGCCGCATGGCCCGGTGCGAACATTGTACGTAGAGCCCGGTTGGTAAAGATCCGCTCGCGCGTCATTCGGGCCTCGAACCACGTCAGGATCAGCGAGGTCGGCATGGCCACGGCCAGCCCCGCTGCCGTTGTCATCAGCGCCACCCAGATACCTCCGGCCAGCAAAGACGGATCAACAGATCCTTCGGCGTTCTGAAGTGTCTGAAAGGCGTCGATCATGCCCAGAACCGTCCCGAACAAGCCCAGCAACGGTGCGATCTGAGACACAATGTCGAGGACATTCAATCCCCGTTCCAGTTGCGCAAAACGGGCTTCGGCCTCGGCGTCAGTGCGGTCGGATAATGTGCCGTCCTGCCCTGCCATCGCCATGGCAATGACCGGAGCCAGATAGCTGCGACTTTTACCCAAGTAGGCCTGGGTTGCCGGGATGTCTCGTCGGTCCCAGGCTTCGACGGCGTTGGAAAGCTCGACATGACGGCCAACGCCCGCGGCCTTGTATTGCCAGAGCTTGTAGAGAACCAGCGAGAGGGTCGCGACAGAGGTCAGGATCAGAATGGCGACAACCGGGCCGCCAAGCTCTACAAGCGCCATCAGTTTCTGTTGTATCTGGTCCATCGCTTTATCCAATCAATTCGATTTTCAATCGGGATTTCAGACGAAGGCCCGAAGTGCAGGCATCGGCCGGACCTTCCTGAATCGAGCAGGTTTGCGCCCCATTGATCAGAACGCCGCTGATCTGGTCGCAGGCCATGTCAGCGAACTGAAACTGCCGCACCCGTGGACGGCCTGATGGCAGGTCTTGAAAGTCCAGTAAGGTCAGCAGGGCAACGCCGCCGTCTGCATCGAACAAAACTGTTTCATAAACGGCGGCGCTGATGTCGTTTGGATGCGCATTTTCGATCACGAAACTCAGCAAGCAACTTTGGCCGTCCGATTGCGCAGCACTCAGTTCGATGGATACGGCACCGTCTTGCGCCTGGGCCGCCCCTGCTCCCGGAATTGAGAGCAGGGACAGCAGGACCGCGCCGACCGTTTTTGTTTGTTTTTGCATAGCGGGTCCTTTCCTTGGATCAGAAGGTTTTGGCCAGTGTCAGCTTGAAGTTCCGGCCCGGAGAGTTTCGGGTCGAAAGGTTCGGCAGATAGGCTTTGTCAAAGATGTTCTCGATACCTGCGCGGACCTCGAAGCCCTGGAAGGCGCCCTCTTGCGGCAGATAGGTCGCGCGCAGGTTGTTCACGCCGTAGCCACCAACATGATTGCCGCGCGAGTCTGTGCCGGATCTGGCACCGAACAGTTCCCAACTGACATCCAGTGTCTGGCCAAAGCGCTTACCAACCGTCACACGGGCCGAGTCCGTCGGTTCGTTACGCCAAGGCGATTCTACACCTCTGGAATTGGTTTCGGTGGCGCTGACGGCGTTGGCGTTGAAGTCGACGTAGAAACCCGAGGCGCTTGCATAAGACGCTTCAAGCTCGACACCGCGTGTTTCCACTTTTGCCAAGGGTCGGGACGGGCGACCCGAACCGTAGGAGGTGACGTCCCACAGGTCGGTATTGTACAAGTTGACCTTGGCCCGAATGACATCGCCGTTGGCAAACACGTCACCCCGGTTATACGAGAAGCCCGCTTCCCATGTGCGCGCTTTCTCGGGTTGGGTCTGGAAGGCCGGCGTACCCAGATCGTCAATGATCGGAAGGTTCTCGGTGTACGCGCCGCTGCCAAACACAGCAAATCCGTTGGAGAATTCATAGCGGGCAGACAGACCGCCCATCAGCGCGTTGTTGTCATAACTTGCGTTGCGCGGAGCCGGTGCATTGCTGTCGCCTTTGAGATCCTGTGTTTCAAACCGGATCGCTGGCGTCAGTGTCAGACCGTCGCCGATCTGAATGTCGTCGACCGCGAACAAGGCGATCCGCTTATCCGTACCACCCGGGGCAGACGGGGCGTCCAGCCGGTCGCGATTGATAAACTCGATCCCGGTTCGAAGATCGTGCGAGGCAACGCCGGTCTGGAAGTAAGACGTGTTCTTTATCGTCAGTTTGGTTGTTTCATAATTGTGCGTGGCGTCCGCCAGCGCCCTGATACGGGGGAAGAAACGCGAACCTTCAAGGCGCGACGAGCCGGGGACGTAACTGCTTTTGATGGATTGTTCCGAATAGCTCAGGTTGACATCCAGATCGACCAGATCGTTGCCGGCTGGACGGTATTGGTATCGCAGGACGGCAATCCGTGTGTCGACGTCGCGGTCGACATTGCCGAAGGAATTTGCAGTGGTACCGAAGGAGTCATAGGGCACATCGCGTTCTTCTGAAGTGGACTGGTTCCACGACGCGGTGATCGAATGTTCCAGATTTTGACCGAAGCTGTATTTTCCCTTGGCCAAAAGCGAAGGCAGGGTAAAGGCGCTGTTGCCGATGGTCGCGCCGGCACCGTCTTTCTGATCGTCCTGATCGCGATAGGTGTAGTTGAACAGAAACTCGGTTTGCTCGTTCGGCTGCCACGCCAGGATCGAGGATGAGGCAAACCCGTTTCCGTTGGAATAACCTTCCAGCGTCTGGCGGAACCGGAAGCCCGGCTCGCCGCCGGTGAAGTCCGACGCGTCCTTGGTTTCCAGCCGGACCACGCCGCCGACAACACCCGAGCCGTATTCGAACGATCCGACCGTGCCACGAAGGACCGAGACGCTTTTGTAAAGCTGGGGGTCGGTGAAAAGCTGGTTGCCGATACGATACAGTTCTTCCGCGCCGGTTGTGGCGCCGTCAATCAGGATCAGGACCTTCTGGTCGGTTCCGTAGGTACCATTGGCCCCGAAACCCCGGATGTTGATGCCCGACCCTTGCGGTGTCGAACCGTTGACCAGTGTCACGCCGGGCACCGTGTCGATCAGCTCGGCCACAGTATTGGCCTGCCTGTCGTTAATCTCTTCCTGATCGATATTGGTGATTGGAACGGCGGTTCCGGTTTGGATCTCTCGCTTGCTTTCACCCAGTTCAAGTGTGCCGAGAAAGCCGTCTTGCTGTTCCTGCGCCGAAGCACCCGAGGCGATCAGGCTCAGGCATGAAGCCGTGCCCAACAGCGCAATCTTTTGAATTCGCGTCCGCATTTCTGTCCCTTTGATACGGTTTTGAGGACCGGAAATGCTTGCGCGCTGCTGGCGGTGGTCTGTCTTTGTTTGTTGTTTTTTGGAATCGCCGATTTCAGCGACTTGTGCTCGTTAATAAAGCTTACTAAAACAGTCAACATATTTTAACGATCGTCAAAACGATCACAGCCAGCAGGTTGACGACTGTGTCAGAGACCGGGCCAGCGCCTCCAGAAAACCACTCGAAGACGGAAAAACCGATGATGGAACAGGTGCTTACGGCCCCCGCAGACATTCGTGCATCTTATGCCCAGAACCCGGGCAAGCGAGATCGCGATCTCGCAGAATCGCTGGGCCTGACGGAAGGTCAGCTTGTTGCGGCCTTTTCGGGCATGAACGTGACGCGGCTGGCAACTGATATGGATCAGCTGTTTACGCGGCTTGCCGGGCTGGGCGAGGTCATGGCCCTGACGCGCAACCCGTCCTGCGTAATTGAAAAGGTCGGTCAGTATGACAATTATCATTCCGGCGCGCACGCCGCGATGGTGCTGACCGAGGACATCGATCTTCGCATGTTCCCAAGCCACTGGACGCATATCTTTGCCGTTGAGCGTGAGACAGACACGGGAACACGGCGATCCCTTCAAGTATTCGATGCGGCCGGGGATGCGGTACACAAGATTTTTCTGCGCGAGAACTCTGACCTGTCGTATTGGCGTGAACTGGTGCGGGAACTGGCGTCGGAAGATCAGTCGCAAGTTCTGGAAGTCGAGCCGCGCAAACCGGTAGAAACCCCCAAGGCCAACCCCGAAAAGGCCGATATCCTTCGCGCCGAGTGGGCCAAGATGACGGATACGCATCAGTTTTTGCGCCTCACCTCAAAGCTCAAGATGAACCGGCTTGGGGCCTATCGCATCGCGGGTGAACCCCTAGTTCGTGCTTTGCGGCCGGACGTGGTGCCGGGGATGTTCGAGCAGGTGCGCGATCAAGGGCTGGAGGTTATGGTCTTTGTCGGTAACCGGGGGTGCATCGAAATCCACGGGGGGTCGGTGCGTGTGCTCAAGCAAATGGGGCCGTGGTTCAATGTGCTGGACCCGCGTTTCAACCTGCACCTGCGGACCGATCATATCGCCGAAGTCTGGGCGGTGAACAAACCTACGCAACGTGGTCCCG
This sequence comes from Ruegeria sp. E8, assembly GCF_056533985.1. Taxonomy (NCBI): domain Bacteria; kingdom Pseudomonadati; phylum Pseudomonadota; class Alphaproteobacteria; order Rhodobacterales; family Roseobacteraceae; genus Ruegeria; species Ruegeria sp. E8. The sequence continues at coordinate 23,975 of NZ_JBQFOY010000014.1, read as the reverse complement.
CAGTTTCAGTCGAGGCCTTCGACGTCGAGGGCGCGCTGATCTTCCAGATCTTTGGTCGACGCGTGGGTGAAACGGACCACCGCCCGGCCTGGGACAAGCTGGTGGCCGGTCTGGCAAGCCTCTCGCACGCCGAGGTGGTGTGATGAGATCGCTTCTGATTGCTTGCAGTGCGCTGTTTCTGGGAACGGCTGCGATGGCAGACCCGCAGCGCGTCATCTCGATCGGCAGTTCGCTGACCGAGATTGTCTATGCTCTGGGACAACAGGACCGGCTGGTCGGTCGTGACAGGACCTCCACCTATCCGTCAGAGGCGGCGGCGTTGCCCGATATCGGGTATCGCCGCGCCCTGTCGCCCGAAGGTGTCCTGTCTGTTGAACCGGACCTGATTCTGGCGTTGGAAGGGTCCGGCCCGCCGGACGCCATTGCCGTTCTGAAGCAAGCGGGTGTGGCGTACATTGCTGTCCCGGATGAGTTCTCGGAGGGCGGGATACTTGAGAAAATCCGGGCTGTCGGAGAAGCACTGGGCGTTCCGGAAAAGGCAGAAGACCTTGCGGAACAGACAAAGCTTCAACTGGAGCAAGCTCGGGAAGCCGCGATTGACGCCGCCGGGGCGGACCCGGCACGGGTCTTGTTCGTACTTTCGGTGCAAGACGGTCAGATCATTGTCGGAGGGGCCGAAACGCAAGCAGACAGTATCATTCGTCTGGCCGGCGCTGTGAACGCCGCAGAGGATGTTGCGGGGTTCAAACCGATAACGCCCGAAGCCTTGGTCACAACCGCACCGGATGTGATTCTGATGATGGACAGGCGGGGTGATCACGTCATCACCGATGAGGATTTGTTTGCGTTGCCATCGATCAGGTTGACGCCTGCGGGCCGGAACAAGCGGCTGATCCGGATGTCAGGTTCCTATCTGCTGGGGTTTGGGCCACGCACGGCCAGCGCCATTTCTGATCTTTCCCTTGCGCTACAGGCCGATGGCTCGTGACACTTACCCTGGAGTATGACGGCCTGAAACATGGCCCTCGGGAGCGCCGGGCTGCGGCCCGACGTGTCACAATGGCTCTGCTTGTTCTGCTCGGCGTGACCAGTGTGGTCAGTGTATCCATCGGAGCGTCGCAGGCCTCGCTGACCGTGGCGCTGTATGATCTGTTCACCGGGCAGGAAATGTCCGGGCTGAATCGCATCGTTCTGTGGGACATTCGCCTGCCCCGGCTGGCGATGGGTGTTCTTGTCGGCGCGGCGCTGGCGGTTTCGGGAGTGGTCATGCAGGGGCTGTTTCGCAATCCACTGGCCGATCCGGGCATAGTGGGCGTCAGCGCGGGCGCAGGGCTTGGTGCCATTGTCGCCATCGTGCTGGGCAGTTACCTGCCCGCCTCTCTTCTGGTTTGGACCGGAAGCGGGCTGGTTGCGATTGCGGCATTTCTGGGTGGCTGGGCGTCGGTCCTGATCCTGTACCGCGTGTCGACCCGACAAGGGCAGACATCGGTCGCCACGATGTTGCTGGCCGGGATTGCGCTGGGGGCTTTGTCCGGCGCTGTATCAGGTGTGCTGGTCTACATGGCAGATGACCAGCAATTGCGGGATCTGACCTTTTGGGGCATGGGATCTTTGGCGGGTGCAACCTGGATCAAGGTTTCCAGTGCAGCGCCTGTCATCCTGATCGCCCTGACCGCCGCGCTGTTTCTGGCCCGGTCGCTGAATGGTCTGGCGATGGGCGAAGCCGTGGCGCATCACATGGGGATACCCGTGCAACGCAGCAAGAACATTGCCATTCTGGCTGTCGCCGGAGCAACGGGGGCCGCCGTGGCGGTATCTGGAGGAATCGGTTTCATCGGCATCGTGGTGCCGCATCTGTTGCGATTGGCCACCGGGCCGGATCATCACCGGTTGCTGATCAATGCCGCTTTGCTTGGGGGCATTCTGCTTTTGTGTGCGGACATGATTGCCCGCGTCGTCGTGGCGCCTGCCGAGTTGCCCATCGGCATCGTCACCGCAATTCTGGGTGCACCGGTCTTTTTGTGGATTCTGCTGCGCCGCCACGGAACTATGGGAATGTAAGTTATGAATGGTCAGAATATTTGCGTTAGCCTGGGCGGCAAACAGATCCTGCACGGTATTGATTTTCAGGCCGAACCCGGGCAGGTCACGGCAATCATCGGCCCCAACGGGTCGGGCAAATCGACCCTGTTGAAAGCGATGGCTGGCGAATTCGGGACAACAGGAACGGTGTCGCTCAATGGCCAGAATATCGCGGATTTGCGACCCTGGGAACTGGCTGCGATGCGCGGGGTTTTGCCCCAGTCTTCGACTGTCGCATTCCCCTTCCGTGTGCTCGAGATCGTTCGGCTGGGTCTTTCTGGAGGGCTGGCCGCTGCGGATGATCGCTTGCCGACACAGGCCCTTGAATATGTTGATCTGGCGGGGTTTGAGAACCGGCCCTATCAGAATCTGTCAGGGGGCGAGCAGCAAAGGGTGCAACTGGCCCGTGTTCTGACTCAGGTGTGGGAGGCCACGAACAGCGATCAGCCGAAATGGTTGTTGCTGGATGAACCGGTGGCGAGCCTGGACATAGCACATCAGTTCACGGTTCTGGGAATCGCCCGCGATTTCGCCGCACGAGGTGGGGGCGTCATCGTCGTGATGCATGATCTGAACCTGACTGCGATGTTCGCCGATCAGGTCTATGTCCTGTCGCAGGGGCGTGTTTGGGGCGCAGGGCCGCCCTCTGCGATCCTGAACGACGACACGATGCAACAGGTCTATGGCATCCGGTTGCCGATCAATACGCTTCCGGGTTCTCAGGTTCCGTTTATCCTTCCGCAATCCGTTTCACAGCCGTTTTGAGCGCATCGTCCGGTTGACCATATCTTCACGCGGAAACGCGGGGTGGTTGGCGCGGGGCGCATTGCCAGACGGACGCAAACGCTTTGCCATCTGTCACGTTCGGCGTGCAGGTCATTACGGTTTTGTCGTGGGAACGCGACGACATGAATGCTCCCCTTGGTTTGGCAGATCTCCAAGGGGAGTTTTGTCTGATTCAGTATTTGCAGGACCCTCTTCAACCTGACGTTGCGTCAGGATTACAACGCTCGTATCGAGATTTCGAACCCGAATCCGCTTTGCGCGGGAAAACAAATCGAATTCGGAAGCCAATGATCTGGCTGGGAAAAAACGTGTCGGCGCGACAATTCTGACGTATTTCCGTCAATATATGTAACAAGTTAACTATACCGAACAATCGTTGTGCGGATTCGACATAAAATCCTCTCAACATTTGGATTAAACATATACAGTATGTACTAAGGGGAAAAACTGGGGGACAGATATGGGCGGAGTCGCAGAACAATGACGCGAGTCCTGGAAACTTCATCACGCGTATCAAAAGTCCTTCAACTGGCCGAACTGGAAGACCATGCCACCTTGTTTCAGCAAGAGGGTGTGGACGACGATATTCTGGACGAGTTGACGGACCCGGAACTGCGCGATCTGGGATTGACGGTCGGCGAGAGAAAAAAATTTCGCAAAGCGCAGGCCAAACTGAAATCACAAGAGGCTTCGCCTCGGTACGAAGTCCGCTCGAAGGCCGAGCGTCGGCAGCTTACCCTGGTTTTCTGCGATCTTGTCGGATCGACACAGCTGGCGCAGCGGTACGATCCGGAAGATCTGATGCAGATCATGAACCTGTATCTGGATACGGCGATCGGCACCCTGAAACAGCACGGATGCCATCTGGCCTATCGTCAGGGCGACGGCCTCATGATGTATTTCGGCTACCCGAAGGCGATGGAAGATGATGCCGAACGCGCCGTGCGGGCGGTTCTGGAAACCATTGAAGCGGTCCAGAATCTTGAGAACGAGTTCGGGGAAAAGCTTGACCTGCGGGCGGGAATCGCAACTGGCATGGTTGTTGTTGGCGTTGTTTCTTCACAAAGCCTCGGGTCCGAGGAATTTCTGGTTGGTGAAACCGCCAACCTTGCGTCTCGTCTTCAGGGGCTGGCCGAACCGGGTGAGGTGATCATTTCATCCGAGACCTGGCAACTGACTAAAGGTGCGTTCAAATTTGAACCCCGCGGTAGCCGTGACCTGAAAGGTTTTGACAATCAGCGCACAGTGTACCGAGTGGTGTCGGAAATCATATCCACCAGCCGGTTTGATGCGCGGGTGGGCCGTTCCGCGGTCGATCTTGTCTCGCGACACGATAATCTTTCGACCCTGACCCGGCTTTGGGAAGACGTGCAAAAGGGTTCAGGCAGGCTGGCACTGGTCAGTGGCGCTGCGGGTATCGGCAAGTCGAGACTGATCAAATCCCTGTCCGAAGCGATTGACGTCAAACCTTTTACTTTGCAGTGTATCCCGCACCTGAGCAGCCTGCCTCTGCACCCGGTTGTTGGAGAGTTGAGGCGCGTTTCAGGGGATAAATCGGACGACAGCATCAGGGCTGCCATCTCCGGCTTTGTGCAAACGGCTTCGCGCCTGAGTGAAGCGGATTTGCCGGTTCTTCTTGATCTCGCCGGTGTTGAGGCTGGAACTCCGGCAGAGTCGGACCCGTTGAAGAAAGCTCGCAATTCGCTGGACGTGTTGTTGCGCAGCCTCAGAAGCATATGCGACCGGCGTGGCACATTGTTGTTGGTGGTGGAAGACGTTCATTGGGCAGATGCAACCACGTTGGACGTCTTGGATGCCTTGGCCTCGGCTCTGAGTGATTTTCCGATACTCGTCGTTCTGTCGCATCGACCCGAATATGAACCGCCAGACCATTACGAGAGCCAAGCGGCGCGTATCGAACTGACTCCGCTTGGCAGTGCAGAAGCGTCCGAACTGGTCCGGCGCGTGGCCGAGCCCTACAGCTTGCCCGTCTTCCTGATCAGGCAGATTGTCGAAAAGGCGGATGGTGTGCCGCTTTTCATCGAGGAAATGACAAAGGCGGTTTTGGACCAGCTGCCCCAGGACGCACCGATCAATGCCAAGGTGCTGGATACGCTGAGCGTGCCGGCGACCCTTCAGGACTCGCTGATGTCGCGTCTTGACCGGATGGAAAACGCCAAACCAATTGCCCAGCTCGGGTCCGTGATCGGGCGGAGTTTCACGTCTCAGATGATCCATGCGGTGGCGCAGGACGACATGGACGTGGACAGCGCCCTGATGCAGCTTATGGCTGCGGGTGTTGTGCTGATTACCAACGATTCAGGATTGGCAACCTATACGTTCAACCACGCGCTGGTTCAGGACACGGCCTACAACTCGTTGCTGCGGGAAGACCGACAGAAGGTGCATCTGAAAATCGCCCAAGCTTTGCTGACCGGTCACAACGCGTTTAGCAGTCCGGCCCCTGATACGGTCGCGCATCACTGCGATCTTGGCGGCTTGAAGGATGAGGCGGTGGCCAATTGGGTCACAGCAGGTGAGCTGGCCTTGTCCCGACTGGCAAACCTGCCCGCGATTTCAGCCTTCCGGGCCGCGCTTCGCAACATCGGAACCATGGAGGACAATGCGGAACGGGACGGTTTCGAGCTTCGGGTTCAGATGAACATCCTGCCTGCCTACATGGCGATTTACGGATGGTCGGCGGATCAGGTCGGCGAAACGGCTGCACGGGCGATGGAACTGGCCCAATCCTTGGGCGACGGAGAGACCCTGTTTGCCGCAACCTTCTGCCGCTGGACCAACTTCTTTGTTGGCGGTCAGATGAACCGGGCGATGGAAATGGGGCAAGCCCTGGAAATGATGGCGGGCATGTCCCCTGACCCAGTGCCCAATGTCCTTGCGGCGCGTGCCCTGAGCTTTACCCATTACTTCCGCGGAGAGTTTGCGGAATGCGAGCAGCAGCTAGAGCGCGCATTTGCCCTGATTTCGCCGGAACTGGACATGGCCATGATGCCTATGACCCAGTCTTCAACGACCGCATCCTTGCTGGCCATTCAGGGATGCCTGCTATGGCAGCAAGGGAAATTCGAAAAAGCCGAAGCCGCGCGTCTGGAATCCATTGAAGTCAGCAAGGCGCTGAACCATGCACCTAACCTTGTCTATATCATGGGGGCCTGCTGCATGTTCCTGCCCTATGCGGGCGAATGGGACCGGCTGGACGTGACAATGAAGGAAGCCCGGAAAATCGCGGACGAGGAAGGGTTTCTATACCTTCACGCCATGCAGGACATCTATATGGGTCTTGCACGGGCGGGAAAAGGCGACATCGCAGATGTTCCAGAGCGCATCGAAGCCTGCATGAATCTGATTTCCAAGTCTGGCGGAAACTTTACTTTTCCGCAGAATCAGATTGTTTTGTCTGAGCTAATGATAGATCAGGGTGACATTGATCAGGCTTTGGACCGGCTCGAAACCGTTTGTACGCCCGGCTGGGAACGAGGAGAGACGCTGAACAAGCCAGAATATCACCGTGTACGGGCCAAGGCGTTTGCGGCAAAGGGGGATTTGGACGCTGCTATTTCCGAAGCGAAACAGGCTCTTGAGCTCGCCCTCCGATGTGGTGGTGTTGTTCTGGAGCAGCGGGCAAACGATCTGCTGGGCAGATTGAACGAAACAAAATGAACGAGATTGACTGCCCCGCCGAAGTGGGCAGCAACACCGAGAGGGATTTGAAATGACCGAAGCGTTGAGTTGGACAGAAGAACAGTGGAGTGCCGTAAACAAGGCCGTCCATGATGAGGCGCTTCGTGCGCGGGTGGCCGCAAGCTTTCTGCCTCTGTACGGGCCGCTGCCTGCGGACACGCAATCTGTTCCTCTGAACAAGCTGGATCTGGTCGACAGCTCATCCGGTGCATCCAAGCGCCTGGACGTGAACGACTATGATACCCTGCGTCTTACAACCGTTTCGGTGAACGTGTATCTGAAGGGCGCCCAGGTGGCTGATCCTGAACTGGCTGCGGCTTTGATCATGTTCCGCCGCGCCGCCGCCGTGGTAGCGCGAGTAGAAGATGACATCATTTTCAACGGTCAGCCCGGTGTCGGAGAGGCCCCCAAACACGCAGGTGGTGCGCCCGCCGCGTTGCCGCCGATCTATACAGTCAGCGGCGGCGGTAAGTATCCGGGATTGCTTGAGGCTGGCGAGGACTCTTCCACCTCTGCAAAGAAAAAATCCTATACCGGCCCCGAGGTTTTTGAAGCCGTCGTTGCAGGCATCAACAAGCTGGAATCGCACGGTTATCTGGGCCCCTACGCCTGTGTAATGGGCAATGGTCTGTTCCAGGCCGTTACGACCCCGTTGCCCAATTCGATGGTGCTGCCGCGCGACAGCATTCTTCCGTTCCTGGACGGGCCATTGCTGCGTTCGGGCACCCTGCCCGCAAACAAGGCGGCGCTGGTGTCCCTGCAGGGGGCTCCGGTTGAAATCGTCGTGCCCTCGGACATCGCCGTGAAGTATCTGCAAACCTCTGCCGAGGGTGAGCATGTCTTTCGCGTGCAGCAGAAATTCCACCTCAGGATCAAGGAAGCTCGGGCCATCTGCACCATCACGTGCTGACCGGAGATCGGGTCGTGCGCGAGTTCACAGACCGGGGCGTAACCCTGCGTTGGTCCGAGGCGATCAACGCAAACGGCCTCAATCGGGTTCTGATCGAAGCAGGCCCCGCCGTGTCATCCCATGACACGGTCCGCCTGATCTGTTCGGAAAACGGTGGTCCCGAACGCGCCGTTCGTGGGTGGCCTGTGTCGCGTGATCCGCAAACCGGGTTTCAGCAATTTGCTGCCCTCCTGCCCTCGGTGGCGCAGGAAAAATCTTTGTCCTGGCGACCAGTGCTGACTTCGGGTGGGCGCGAGTATGACCCGGGGCCGGAAAAAGCACCTGAAGCCGCCCAGCAAGATCCCAAAAAACCTGCTGCGCAATCGCCGGTTCTGGAACATGTCGCCAAGTTCATCGTGCCATTCGACGGCAATTTTCACCCTTCGGGCGAGACACCGGACGGGATTTGGTTGCATTTCCGGATAAAACAGGGCGGCACCGTCGAAGGCGCGAATGTAAGTGGGACGATCGAACCGGTTGGCGGCGACTGGATGCGCGTGCGGTCGGACGGTGTGGGTCTTCTTCATGCCAAGGCGCTCATCAAGCCTTCTGGCGGGGGCGCGCCGATCCTGTTTGAAGATACAGGCGTGTGTGATTTCGGCCCCAATGGCTATGCGGCGTTGTCCAAGGGCAACCTGCCCGATTCGGCCCCGGTGCGGCTTGCCCCGCGCTATGTGACTTCGAACCCGCATTACGCCTGGATGAACAGGTTGCAGGGATTTGGCATTGGCGAAGCCAGCCTGTCGGACATCACCCTGCGCTTTGACGTCTATTCCGCGAAAGGAACTTCCGATGCCTGAAAAGGTTGTCATTCTAGGCGGTGGCGTGGCCGGCATGAGCGCCGCGCATGAACTGATTGAACGCGGTTTCGAGGTAGAGATCCACGAGCGCCAACTGATCCCCGGCGGCAAAGCCCGCAGCATCCCCGTTATGAAGGGCGAAGGGGATCACGGCTCGAAGGCGAAACACATCAAGGCGCTGGAAAAATGGGCCGAGATGGACGGCGCCAAATATCCGCCCGGCGTGAAACGTCCTTGGCTGCCCGGTGAGCATGGGTTCCGGTTTTTCCCGAACTTTTATCGACATATCACGGACACGATGGCCCGCACGCCCTATTATGACAAAGGCACCTGTTTCGACAATCTGGTCCCGACCACTCAGGTTCTGGTCAGCCAGTTCGACAAACCGGGTATCATTGTCCCGGAACGGTTTCCTCGTACGCTCAAGGATGTGGCGGATACATTCAAGACCATTGCCTTCGCGCTCTCTCCGCGCGACCAGATCGCCTATGAGGATGTCGAACATTTTGTCGCCTGTATGTGGCGGATCGCGACCTCCTGCAAGGAGCGTCGGTTCGACGAATATGAACGCATTGGCTGGTGGGATTTCATCGGCGCCGAAGATCGCTCGGAAGCCTATCAGAAATTTCTTGCCATCGGCCTGACCCGGTCATTGGTGGCTGCCAAGGCGACAACCGCCAGCACCAAGACCGTCGGGGACATTGCGGTTCAGCTTCAGTTGGGTATCGCGACGCCCGAGCCGCATTGCAACAGGTTGCTGAACGGGCCCACCAATCTTGTCTGGATACAGCCCTGGCTGGATTACCTGACAAGCAATGGGGTCGTTTACAATTTCGACTCGAAAGTCACCGGTATCGAGTGCCGGAATGGCCGGATCGTTGGCGCGACGGTCGAACAGGATGGAGAAGAAAAGCAGGTCACCGGGGATTGGTTCATCAGTGCGATGCCGATTGAGCGCATCGCTCCGCTTGTGACCCCGGAAATGATGGCGGTTGATCCGGCGCTGGCGAAATTGCCATTGCTGGCCGATGACGTGCAATGGATGAACGGCATTCAGTTCTATCTGACCAAGGAGGTCGAACTGACCCATGGCCACGTTATCTTCATCGACAGCCCATGGGCTTTGACGGCCGTGTCGCAAAAACAGTTCTGGCCGGGCATCAATTTCGAAAACTGGGCGGAAGGCAAGACCAAGGGCCTGTTGTCGATCGACATTTCCGAATGGGACAAGCCGGGTCTGAACGGCAAGACAGCGCGCGATTGCAGCCGGGAAGAGATTGCCAGCGAGGTCTGGGAGCAGCTCAAGCGCAGCATCAACGTGGATGGGGAAACCGTTCTGCGCGATGAGGATATGCATTACTGGTTCCTCGATCCCGACATTGTTCAGGACCCGAACGATCCGAAGCGTCAAAGCAATGTCGAACCTCTGCTAGTTAATCGCATCAACAGCTGGCGATTGCGCCCGGACGCAGCCACCTTGATCCCGAATTTCTTTCTGGCATCGGATTACGTGCGCACGTTTACCGATCTTGCCACCATGGAGGGCGCGAACGAAGCGGCGCGCCGGGCTGTCAACGCAATCCTACAGCGCAGCGGATCGGATGCGGAGCCCTGCCAAATCTGGGATCTGCATGAGCCGGACATCCTGAAACCGCTGCGTGCCTACGATTATGCCCGCTACCAGGCCGGCTTGCCGTGGGACAACCGCTTCGCGATGGCGGTGGAAGCGGCGCTGAAAATGGGTCAAGACACGGCAGGAATAGATCGTGGCGGAGATGGCCCTCTTGCCGTGATCGGTGAACCGGCGGCGGAATACTCAAAACCCGGCGGCATTACCGAAGACCCTGCGATTGCAGAAGCGCTGCGCATGATCTGCCCGCCCAAAGAGCTGTTCGATCTCATTGCCAACTACGAACCCACTGCTGATCTGCCGATCCCCGGGGACGAGTTGGCCGAAGATGTCGCATACGATCTGGGTCGGGACAGTGGTCAGTCGGATGTCTTGTCCAGAGCTTTACCGATGACAGATACTCCGTTTTCCTCTCTCGGCAACGACGCTGGCCCGTCCGGCGGGCGGGAAAACAGAAGCCGCGTGATCATCACCCAAAAGGGCTGAGCCTGTGAAATCCGGAACCGCGCATTTGGATCCTGCGGCACAGCAGGACTTTCTGAAAACGCTGACCTCTTACGGGGATCGGGCGCGCGACACGCTTTTGGGTCTTTTGCCGACCGGAGAGCCTCAGGCCTATTTGTATGGTCCGATGCGGGATTACATCGAAACCTCGGGCAAGGGGTTGCGGCCCGCGCTGTTGCTGGCCACATGCGAAGCCTTCGGCGGCAACAGCGAGAATGCGAGGGTGTCGGCCGCTGTTCTTGAGTTGCTGCACAATGCCTTTCTGATCCACGATGACATCGAAGATCAAAGCGATTTCAGGCGTGGGCGTGAATGTATGCACAAACGGCTTGGGGTTCCTTTGGCGATCAACACCGGCGACGGGATGCAATCGCTTGCCCTGCGCCTGCTGCGTCAGAACCTTGGGCCGTTGGGTTTGGAAACTGGGATGCGTGTGGTTGATGAGTTCGACCATCTGTTACAGCAATCCATCGAAGGTCAGGCGCTGGAGCTTGGCTGGATTCGTGACAACAGACTGAACGTCGATGCGTCAGACTATCTGAGGATGTGTCTGAAAAAGACATGCTGGTACAGTTTCATTCACCCCATGCGTATCGGGGCGCTGATTGCCCGGCCACAGGATGTCGCGTCCGGCGCGCTTAACCTGGATGATTTCAATGCCTTCGGGTTCTTTCTGGGCGCAGCCTTTCAGATTCAGGACGACGTGCTGAACCTTGTCGGCTCGCAAGACAAATACGGGAAAGAGATCGGCGGCGACATTTACGAAGGTAAGCGCACACTGATGCTGGGCCAGCTTAGTTTGCAGGCTGAGGAAGCGGAACAGGCGCGGCTGGCGGATATGCTGTCAAACCCGCGCGACAGCCGTTCAACACAGGACGTCGGCTGGGTTCTGGATCGCATGAACCACTACGGATGTATCCGCTATGCGCAGGACGCGGCGAATGACCTGTTGTCATCGGCGCGTCGCGAATTTGCTCAGGTGTTTGCCAACGCGGAAGAAGCGCCGCGTGCGTTTCTGGGGCAATTCATGGATTATCTCGTGACCCGTCAGGTCTGAGCGCCCGCAATATCAAACACCACGACAAGCGAGGTCTGATCCGTTCCGGTGCAGGCGATCCGGCCGTGATATTCACCGGGCTCTGTAAGATCAGGCACGGTAACAGCGACGGCGACATCCGTAGCCTCGCCCGGATTAAGCCGGATTTGAGGTGGGATCACATTGACCCGGTTTGCGGGCAGAATCTCGCCGTTGGGATTGGTCAGATCGCCCGGTTCGAACTGCATCTCAACCGGTTCCGTGCCTTCCGGAGCTGCAAAGGACAGCAAAATGGTGGCGGTGCTGCCGGGGTGGCAGGTCTTGCGGCACCTGAACGGGCCTTCAAGACGTTTGTGCGCGCCACGCTCTGCATCCAGCACGCGGCGCGCGACATCGGAAATCGGTTGCGCGTCCAGCTGCGGCGCAATGGGGCTGACCGCACGAGGCGCACTAACGTATGGTTTTCGCTCGAAATAAGGCATGCTTAACTGTGCACGTGCAGCGCGGATCAGTAAATGGCAAATCTACCTGCCACAGCCAAAGAAAACGCCGTTTCGGCTATTTCCCTTTCCAGACCGGATCTCGTTTCTCGGCAAATGCGCGCGCGCCTTCCAATTGGTCTTCGCTGGCATAAAGGACATCCACAGTGCGCAACTGGCGCTTAGTGATGCGGTTCATGGCATCCTGAAACTTGGCGTCTTCGGCATCGCGTACGATTTCCTTGATCGCGGCATATACCAGCGGCGGCCCCGAGGCCAGAAGGCGGGCCAGTTCCCATGCGCGATCCAGCAATTGATCGGCGGCGACGATCTCGTTCACCAGACCCCATCGATTGGCCTCTTCGGCGTCGAACCACCGGCCCGTAAGCAGCAGCTCCATCGCGATGTGATAGGGAATACGCTTGGGCAGTTTGACGCTGGCCGCATCCGCGACTGTTCCTGAGCGGATTTCCGGCAAGGCGAATGTGGCGTGATCGGCGGCAAGGATCATGTCCGCCGACAAGGCCAGTTCCAGCCCGCCACCACAGGCGATGCCGTTGACGGCTGCGATCACCGGTTTGTTCAGGTCGCGCAACTCTTGCAGACCTCCGAACCCGCCGACACCGTAATCCCCGTCTACCGCATCACCTTCGGCTGCGGCTTTCAGGTCCCAGCCGGGGCAAAAGAACTTCTCACCCGCACCGGTCAGGATGGCCACGCGCAACTCAGGGTCGTCGCGAAATTCGGTAAAGACCTCGCCCATTCTGCGGCTGGTGGCCAGATCGATGGCATTGGCCTTGGGGCGGTCCAATGTCACCTCAAGGATTGTTCCGTCGCGGCGGGTTTTAATCGGGTCCATATCTCAGGCCTTTCTTATCAGGGCATCCACGGCAACCGCCTTGTCCGGCGTGCACAGGAGGGGGTTAATCTCGACCTCGCCAAGCGTGTCGGCATTTTGCATCACATAGGCCTGAACAGCCTCGACCGCGGCAACAATCGCTTCCATATCAGCCGCCGGTTGGCCGCGATAGCCCGCCAGCAAGGGGGCGATTTTCAATTGGCCAAGCGCGGTGCGGATGTCCTCGGGCGGGCTGGGTACCAGCGTCGACACTGTGTCGCGCAGGACTTCGGTCAGCACGCCCCCTGCCCCCAATGTCAGGACAAACCCATGCGCGGGGTCACGAACAACACCGACCAGCAGTTCAGCGACGGTTCCGATGATCATCTCTTCGATCAGGATTTCATTGGTGCCAATATCGGCTGCAACACAGGCCACATCCTCGGACATGATACCCAGCCGAACAGCGGCGTGTTCGGACTTGTGGGCCAACCCAACGCCTTTGACGGCAAATGGGGCCTGCATGTCCTGCGCTGCCGCATGGGCTTCCTCTGGCCCGCGAACCGTGCGGTTTTGGGGGATGCGCAGGCCGCATTCGGCCAGTTCCTGTTTCGATTGACCTTCGGTCAAGGTTTGGGTCGCCTCAACCGTGCCCGGCAACCAGACAGGATGACCGGATGGGGTCGAGACCTTTCCTGCTGCGCGCGTGGCAGCCAACGCTTCGCGCAGTCCCATGAATGGTACAACGCCACCCGCCATCAGGTCTTGGGCGACGTCCTCCGGCAGCAGTTCAGGCAGTGTCGCAACGATTGCAAACCGAGCGCCGGTGTCCTTGCGCACTTTTAACGCTGCGCGGGTTGCACAGCTCCAGTCGGTTGGGTCAGTGGTCGGGTAGTCGACGATTGAGAACGTCAGGTCGATATCCTCGCCCGTCATGCCGGACCATGCCTGCGCCATCGCCTGTTCGTCACGCCAGATATAGGTGTGGTAATCCAGCGGGTTGTTCAGCGCCACCATCGGACCAAGCGCGTCGCGCAGGCAGGCTTTTTTATCATCGCTCAGCTGCGGGAAGGTCAGGCCGGTGCCGACGGCCATGTCTGCGATCAGGCTCGCCTCACCCCCCGAACAGCTGATCGACGCGATGTTACCGCCGGGGAGCGGCCCGTAGCAGTGCAGCAGTTTCAGCGTTTCTAGGAAATCCGGCAACGTCGAAAGACGCGGGATGCCCAACCGGTCCAGCAGCGCCTGTGCGCCTGCGTCGCTGCCCGCCAGAGACGCGGTATGAGAGACGGTTGCGGCCTGTGCCTGTTCCGACGCGCCGACTTTGAGGGCGACCAGCGGGATGCCCTTTGCATGGGCCTTGGCGGCCAGCGCCTCCCATTCCCGGATGTCCTTGAAACCTTCGATATGCAGGCCCACGGCTGTTACGCGCGGATCGTCGATCAGACCCGAGGCGATCTCGGCCTGACTGGTCTGGGCCATGTTTCCGCAGGCCAACATGTAGGCAATCGGCAACCCGCGTTTCTGCATGGTCAGGTTGATCGAGATGTTCGAACTTTGCGTCAGGATCGCCACGCCCTTGTCCACAGGCGTCGCCCCGTGCTGATCCGGCCACAGCAGGGCCCCGTCCAGCGCGTTGATATAGCCATAACAGTTCGGGCCAAGAATGGGCATGTCACCGGCTGCAGCGATTAGCTGGTCTTGCAGGTCTCCGCCGGTGTCATCTTCGGCGACGGCCTCGGAAAAGCCCGAGGCGAAGCACACCGCCCCGCCCGCGCCCATGCTGGACAGGATGTGAACCGCCTCAATCGTGGCGTGGCGGTTGATGCCGATGAACACAGCGTCCGGGGCTTCGGGCAAGTCTTCGATGTGGCCGAAGACCTTATGGCCAGCAATCTCCGAGGCTTTGGGGTGTACCGGCCAGATTTGACCGGCATAGCCCATGCGTTCGGATTGCAGAATAACCTGCTGGCACCAGGCACCGCCGCCAATGACCGCGATGGTTTTCGGACGCAATAGCCGGGTAAGATCTTTGTTCATGGTCAGGCGCCCAGCGGACGCAGAAGATCACGGCTGATGATGTGGCGCTGAATTTCACTGGTGCCGTCCCAGATGCGCTCGACCCGTGCATCGCGCCAGAACCGTTCGATCGGGAAGTCATCCATCAAACCCATACCACCATAGACTTGCAGAGTTGCATCCGTCACCCGCGCCAGCGTTTCCGAAGCATAGAGCTTGGCCGAGGCAATCTCGCGATTTGACGGCAGGTTTTGATCCAGACGCCACGCGGCAGCAAGGGTCAGCCAGTCGGCGGCGTCGATCTCGGTGATCATATCTGCGATCTGAAAGCCGATGCCCTGAAACTTGCCGATGGGCTGGCCGAATTGCTTGCGCTCGGCAGCGTAGTTCAGCGCATAGTCAAAGCAGCGGCGCGCGCGACCGACCGAGAACGCCGCCACCGTCAGGCGGGTTGCATAAAGCCATTCGTTCATCACGGCAAAGCCGCCATCGACCTCGCCCAGAACCTGCGCGTCGGGCAGACGGCAATTGTCGAAATACAGGATGTAGTTCTTGTAGCCCTTGTGGCTGACCGAGTTATAGCCCTCGCGCACTTCGAACCCCGGAGTACCGCGATCCACCAGAAAGGTAGTGATGCGCTTTTTAGGGCCTTTCGGGGTTTCGTCCACGCCCGTTGCGATGAAGACAATGAAGAAATCCGCGTGTTCCGCGCCTGAGATGAAGTGTTTCGACCCGTTGACAACCCAGTCGCCACCATCACGCACCGCCTGGCATTTCATGCCGCGCACGTCCGACCCGGCATCCGGTTCGGTCATCGCGAGGGCATCCATCCTGTCGCCCCGCACGGCGGGCAGCAGATAGCGTTCGCGCTGCTCGTCATTGCAAGCCATCAGGATGTTCTGCGGACGGCCAAAGAAATGCGTCAGCGCCATCGAACCACGGCCAAGTTCCCGTTCGACCAGAGTAAAATCCAGATGCGAGAGGCCGGCACCGCCGACTTCCTCGGGGAAATTACAGGCGTAAAAGCCCAGATCGATACATTTCTGCTTGATCTCATTGCCCAATTCTTTCGGGACGGTACCGCTGCGTTCGACCGCGTCTTCATGCGGGTAGATTTCGTTTTCAACAAAGCTGCGGACCGTCGAGACGATCATGTCCTGTTCTTCTGTCAGACCAAACTGCATGGCGCGTGTTCCCTGAATCGGTGGTTGACCCAACAAACGTCATCAATCATGGTCACGATATGCAGAATTGATACCATATCATGCCAAATTCGAAAATTTTAACGCAACAATACAATATCCTGCTCTTCAACGGGTTCTCGAACCACTGCCTTGCAAACATGGTTGAACCGCTCAGGGCGGCGAATAACCTGTCCAGGCAGGTTTTGTATGCGTGGAAATTCTGCTCCGTCGACGGCGCGCCGGTGCAAAGCTCCAGCGGTCTTGTTGTCACTCCGAATGGTGCAATCTCCGATCAGCACGGCGACGTTCTGGTTGTTATGCCTTCATATGGCTATCTAAAGCTGGATTCGCGTTCGACCACGCGTGCCGTGCTGGCGGCGGCACGGAAACATCGGCAGGTCGCAGGTCTGGATACCGGAAGCTGGCTGCTGGCCCGTGCCGGATTGCTGGATGAACACCGGGCGACCATTCACTGGGATGAGTTGTCGCGGTTCGAAGAGAGATTTCCGGCCGTCGATGTGGTTCAGGAACGCTTTGTGATCGACCGCAACCGCCTGACCTGTACCGGTGCCATGGCTGCGTACGATCTGGCCTCGGCCCTTATTCGCAGAGATCACGGCCCGCTGTTGTCCATGGAGGTTGGACATCTGCTGATGGGCCGGAATGGGCGGGACAATTATGCCCTGCCCCTGAAATCCGAAGACACTCTGGTCAACCGGGCATTGGTCGTCATGCAAGCGAATATTGAGACACCGCTGTCCATCCGGGAGGTGGCCCGGAAAATCGGGTGCTCGCAGAAACGGATCGAAACGCGTGTTCAGGCGGAACTCAAAACCACGCCGCAGGCGCTGTATCGCCGCCTGCGCCTGAATCTGGCGCGCAATCTGGCAGAAGACACCGAGCAATCCATCACCGAGATTGCCGGGCGTTGTGGATATGAAAACGCCAGCGCGATGACGCGCGCGTTCAAGGCCGAATTCGGTCAGACACCGACGGCGTTCCGGAACGGGACCTTTTCCGAGCATTGACGGTGCAGACAGCGACAGCGCGCTTCTTCAGTCATGCCGTGCAGGTCATTCCAGAGAAACCCACAATACTTTGGCGTCCTCCTCGCTGGTCGAGATGCAGCCATGGCCCATGCCGCTGTCGTAATAAAGCGAGTCGCCAGCCTTCATCGGCAAGGGGCGGTAGTGTTCGGATACGAAGATCAGTTCACCGCTGAGCACATACATGAATTCTTCGCCAGAATGTCGAATCCAGGTCTCGAACTCTGAAAGATCGCGGGCTTTGATTGTTGCAATGTAAGGCAACATGCGTTTGCTGGTCAGTTCCGGACACAGCAGTTCGTGCATGTATGTGGGCGTGGATTTGATTTCCCCCTCGCCTTTCGGAGTGAAATCACGTCGTCCGGAAATTCCCGACGGGCCTGACTGACCCGACTGCAGAAACAGCTGCGGTGTGCTCATATCCAGCGCCTGAGTCAGGCGCCGTACAATGTCAAAACTTGGCCGTGTCTGGTTGTTTTCGATCTTCGACAGCGTGGACCGACCGATTCCCGCAGCACGGCCCGCTTCCTCCAAAGTCCATCCTTTTGCACGCCGCGCGTCGCGGATGGAACGCCCCAGCGCCTCGCCTTCGTCCAAAGGTTCCTGTCCGGAAACATCACTTCGGCCTTCCTCGCCCATCGAATTCTCCTTGTTTTATCAAAGGGTACAGGTTTCTTCACACAGTCGCAACTTCCTGAATGAGAGATTTTTGTTGCTTTTTGTTCCCATTTTCCACTATTGGAAACAAAGTTTCGTACTTGGGATTCGGAACGAGAGGAGGAGACAATGTTCAAAACGTCGCTAGTTGAAGCAGATCCGGTAATCGCTGCGTCGATCTCACGCGAGGGAACGCGTCAGGCGGAACAGATCGAATTGATCGCTTCCGAAAACATTGTCTCGAAAGCAGTGATCGAAGCTCAGGGTTCGGTGCTGACCAATAAGTATGCCGAAGGTTATCCGGGGCGCCGTTACTACGGTGGGTGTGAATACGTCGATGAGGTCGAAGTTGAGGCCATCGAACGGCTCAAGAAACTGTTCGGCTGTAATTTTGCGAACGTTCAGCCTCATTCCGGTGCCCAGGCCAATGGCGCGGTCAAGCTGGCGTTGCTGAGCCCGGGCGACACCATTCTCGGTATGTCGCTGGATGCGGGCGGCCACCTGACCCATGGCGCGAAGCCTGCCCAATCCGGCAAGTGGTTTCGGCCTGTACAGTATGGCCTGACCGATGCGGGTCTGATCGACTATGATCAGGTCGCGGAATTGGCCCGGGCGGAAAAGCCCAAGCTGATCATCGCCGGGGCGTCAGCCTATTCCCAGAAAATCGACTTTGCCAAGTTCCGCGAAATCGCGGATGAGGTCGGCGCGTGGTTGCTGGCCGACATGGCCCACATCGCCGGGCTGGTGGCGACCGGCCTGCACCCCTCGCCCATGGGGCATGCGCATATCGTGACCTCAACCACGCACAAAACCCTGCGCGGTCCCCGCGGTGGCATCATTCTGACCAATGACGAGGCGCTGGCGAAAAAGATCAACTCGGCCGTCTTCCCCGGCCTTCAGGGTGGCCCGCTGATGCACGTGATCGCAGGCAAGGCGGTTGCTTTTGGCGAGGCGTTGAAACCCGAGTTCAAGGAATACATGCAGCGTGTCGTCGACAGCGCTTCGGCTTTGGCGAACGTCATGATGGCGCGCGGATGTGACATCGTTTCCGGCGGCACCGAGAACCACCTGATGCTGGTCGATCTACGCCCCGTCGGCGTGACCGGCAAGGATGCCGAAGCGGCGCTGGAGCGTGCCGGTTTCACCTGCAACAAGAACAGCGTTCCCGGTGATCCGGAAAAGCCCACAATCACCAGCGGCATCCGTCTGGGCACCGCCGCCGGATGCAGCCGTGGCTTTGGCCCGGAAGAGTTCAAGCGGATCGGTCATCTGATCGGCGATGTTCTGGATGCGCTCGCACAGTCGCCGGAAGGTGACGCCGCCGTCGAACAGGAAACCCGCGAAAAGGTTCGCGCGCTCTGCGCAAGCCACCCGATTTACTGAAAGTACGCGAAATGAATACCTACGATCTCATCGTTATCGGGGGCGGACCGGGCGGCTATGTCGCTGCGATCCGCGCGGCTCAGCTGGGTATGAAAGTGGCCTGCGTCGAAGGGCGCGGCGCACTTGGCGGCACCTGTCTGAACGTAGGGTGCATCCCCTCCAAAGCGTTGCTGACCTCCTCGGCCAAATATGCCGAGCTTGCGCATCTCTCCTCCCACGGCATTGCCGTCGAGGGGGCCAGCATCGACGTTGGCGCGATGATGGAGCGCAAGGACAAGATCGTCGGAGATCTGACAAAGGGCATTGGGTTCCTGTTCAAGAAGAACGGCGTTGATCTGATCGAAGGCTGGGCCAGTATCCCCGCCGCCGGTCAGGTCAAGGTCGGTGATGACGTATACGAGGCAAAGAACATCCTGATCGCGACCGGGTCAGAGCCGACCTCTCTGCCGGGGATCGAAATCGACGAGCAGGATGTCCTGAGCTCGACCGGTGCCATTGCGTTGGAACGCGTGCCGGATCATCTGGTTGTGATCGGTGCGGGTGTCATCGGACTGGAGCTGGGTCAGGTCTGGGCACGATTGGGTGCCAAGGTCACTGTGGTCGAATATCTGGATCGCGTTTTGCCCGGCATCGATGGCGAGATCGCCAAGCTCGCGCAGCGCGCGCTGTCCAAACGCGGATTGAAGTTCCAGCTGGGTCGCGCCCTCAAATCGGTTGAGAAAACCGAAGGTGGCCTGTCTCTGACCGTGGACCGTGTCGGCAAGGACAAGGAAGAAGTAATCGAAGCCGACAAGGTTCTGATCGCCGTAGGCCGCCGCCCGGTAACGCGTGGGCTTGGGCTGGAAGACCTGGGCGTGGCCGTGAACCCGCGTGGTTTCATCGAAGTCGATGGCACATTCCAAACTTCTGTGCCCGGCATCTATGCCATCGGTGACTGTGTTCCGGGCCCGATGCTGGCCCATAAGGCCGAAGAAGACGGCGTTGCCTGTGTCGAGATGCTGGCCGGTGAAGCTGGTCACGTCGATTACAGCACCGTGCCGGGCGTGGTCTACACGGACCCCGAGGTGGCCTCGGTCGGTTTGACGGAAGAGGCCCTGAAAGAAGCCGGTATCGAATACGCTGTCGGCAAGTTTGCCTTCATGGCCAACTCGCGCGCGCGCTCGACTGGTGACACCGATGGTGCGGTCAAGGTGCTGGCGGATTCCGACGGCAAGATCCTTGGTGCTCATATCTGCGGCGCCCATGGCGGCGACCTGATCGCCGAGCTGGTTCTGGCCATGACCAAAGGCGCAACCGTGTCCGAGGTCGCCTCCACCTGTCATGCACACCCGGCCATGGGCGAGGCGGTCAAAGAAGCCTGCCTTGACGCCATGGGTCGCGCGATCCACGCGTAAGGAAGGGCAGCCAGATGACCATCCAGCTTCGCCCCCGCCACCCGGAAAAGGCCCAAAAAGCCGACAGCGTCATTCCGCGCAAACCCAAATGGATTCGACGGAAGAAAATCGAGGGGCCTGAGTATTACGCAACCCGCCGCCTGATGCGCGAGCATAATCTGGCAACGGTCTGCGAAGAGGCCGCCTGCCCCAATATCGGTGAATGCTGGTCCAAGCGCCACGCCACCATGATGATCATGGGCGAGGTCTGCACCCGCGGCTGTTCTTTCTGCAACGTGGCCACCGGCCGACCGGATGCGCTGGACGTGTTCGAACCGGGTCGCGTCGCGGCAGCGGTGAAGAAATTGGGCCTGCGCCATGTGGTCATCACCTCGGTCGACCGAGATGATCTGGCCGATGGTGGGGCGGAACATGTCGCCCAGACGATCCGCGCCGTGCGCCATCAGAACCCCGGCACTACGGTCGAGGTTCTGACCCCAGATTTTCTGGGCAAGGGTAATGCTGCGGATGTGGTGTTCGATGCCGCCCCGGACGTGTTCAATCACAATCTGGAAACTGTGCCCCATCTGTATCCGACCGTCCGCCCCGGAGCGCGCTATTACGCCTCGCTGCGGCTGTTGGATGATGCCAAGCGCGCAAACCAAAATATCTTTACGAAATCAGGACTTATGGTAGGTTTGGGGGAAAGTTTGAATGACGTGCGGCAGGTCATGGACGATCTGCGTGCGGCGAATGTCGATTTCCTTACCGTGGGCCAATATTTGCAGCCCACACCAAAGCACCACCCGATTGACCGGTTTTGGTCACCCGAAGAGTTTGCCCAACTGGAACAGGTCGCCCGGTCCAAAGGGTTCTTGCACGTGTCGGCAACGCCGCTGACCCGTTCGTCGTTCCACGCGGACGAAGATTTCGCTGCCCTCAAACAGGCCCGCCAGCGGGCCATCTCCAACGGGGCATAAACCTAACGCAAATGGGAGGGAAACCATGGAAGCGTTAAATTCAATCGTAGGGGCCATAAATGGCGTCGTATGGGGGCCGCTGATGCTGGTTCTCATTCTTGGCGTCGGCTTCTTCCTGCAGGTCGGGCTGAAATTCATGCCGATCCTGCGCATTGGCACAGGTTTCAGCCTGCTGTTCAAAGGCCGTGAGGGTCAGGGCGAAGGGCAAATCAGCCCGTTCAACGCGCTGATGACCTCGCTGTCGGCGACCATCGGTACGGGGAACATCGCCGGTGTGGCCACTGCTGTCTTCCTGGGCGGTCCGGGTGCTTTGTTCTGGATGTGGATGACCGCCCTGGTGGGCATGGCCACCAAATATGCCGAGGCTGTCTGCGCGGTGAAATACCGTGAAAAGGACGAGCTGGGCAACTATGTCGGCGGCCCGATGTATTACATCAAGAACGGCCTCGGCGCGAAATGGGCCTGGCTGGGTGTTGCATTTGCCCTGTTCGGCGCAATCGCAGCCTTCGGCATCGGCAACGGCGTACAGGCCAACGGTGTTGCTCAGGTTCTGGAATCGAACTTCGGCGTGAACACCTCGGTCACCGGCGTCGTCCTGATGGTTCTGACTGCAGCCGTTATTCTGGGTGGCATCACCCGCATCGGTGCGGTTGCCGGTAAGCTGGTTCCGTTCATGGCGATTGCCTACATCATCGCGGGCCTGTTGGTTCTGCTGATCAACATCGGCAACATCGGTCACGCACTGTCGCTGGTCTTCACCTACGCCTTCACCCCCTCCGCCGCCGAAGGTGGATTTGCTGGTGCAGCCGTCTGGGCCGCCATCCGCTTTGGTGTGGCACGTGGTGTGTTCTCGAACGAAGCCGGTCTGGGTTCAGCTCCAATCGCACACGCGGCGGCCGAGACCAAAGGTCCGGTCAACCAGGGCCTGATCGCGATGCTGGGTACGTTCATCGACACCATCATCGTCTGCTCGATCACCGGTCTGGCAATCATCTCGTCCGGCGCATGGACCTCGGGTGAATCCGGGGCGGCATTGACCTCTCTGGCCTTTGCGAACTCCATTCCTGGCGGCGGTCACCTGATCGCAATCGCGCTGTCGATCTTTGCCTTCACCACCATCCTTGGCTGGTCGTTCTACGGCGAGAAATGCGTCGAGTTCCTGCTGGGCGTCAAATCCCTGATGCCGTACCGCGTGCTGTGGATCATCGCGATCTACTTCGGCGCAACCGCGGATCTGGGCTTTATCTGGCTGCTGGCAGATACGCTGAACGCCATGATGGCCATTCCGAACCTGATCGCCCTGGCCCTGCTGAGCCCGATCGTCTTCAAACTGACGAAAGAGTTCTTCGCCAGCGGAGGTCAGTCCGAGGAACCGGGCGGCTCACCAGCCGAATAATCCGGCCCTTTGAAAAAACGGGGGGCCAACCCGGCCCCCCGCCTTTGAAACAGAATTCCATATCTCGAGGAGAGATGAGATGGCCACGAAAATCCTGCTGCCCATTGATCACACTGACGACCGCTCGTGGAAAAACGCCCTGCCGCTCGCGCTGGAACAGGCACAATTCTACGGTGCCGAGTTGCATGCGGTTGCCGTCATCCCCGAGATCATCCAGCTGCCGAACCTGCCCGCCAATTATGGTGCCGGTGCCAAAGAGCACGTCCGCGACGCGGTTCAGGCCATTCTGGATCACGGCAATGCCTCAGATGTGCCTGTGCATGTCGAAGAAGGCAGCGTCTACCGCGAAATCCTGAAGCTGGCCTACAAGGACGGCTTTGATCTGATCGTCATGGCATCGACCAAAGGGGATTTTCCGAATTACGAGATTGGCCCGAACCTGGCCCGTGTCGTGCGCAACGCGCATTGCACCGTCATGGTCGTTCGTGACCAGTCCCGCTGATTGAAAGGTTGAGAAAATGACCGACATTAAGCGCACACCTTTGCATTCGTTGCATGTTGAGTTGGGAGGTAAGCTGGTTGATTTTGCTGGTTGGGAGATGCCTGTTCAGTATCCTATGGGGATTATGGGGGAGCATAAACAGTGTCGTGAGAAGGCGGCGTTGTTTGATGTGAGCCATATGGGCCAGGTGATCCTGCGAGGTGAGAATGTGGGCGCGAAGCTCGAGGCGCTGTGCCCGCAGGCCTATGCGACGCTGAAGGAAGGCAAGGCGCGGTACGGGTTCTTCACCAATGCCGAAGGCGGGATCATGGACGACCTGATCGTGTCGAATGCGGGGGATCACTACTTTGTGGTGGTGAACGCGGCGCTGCGCCATCAGGATATTCCGCATATGCGTGAGCACCTGGACGGCGTCGAAGTGACCGAGATCTTCGACCGCGCGCTGGTGGCCGTACAGGGCCCCAAAGCCGAAGACGTGGTGGGGGAACTCTGCCCCGCGGCGCGCGATCTCAAGTTCATGGAAACCACCGTGGCGGATATCAACGGTGTCGAATGCCGCATCTCGCGTCTGGGCTATACCGGCGAGGACGGGTATGAGATCTCGATCCCCGAGGACAAGGCGATTGAGG